>JAYVTN010000054.1:0-13294 GCA_043788785.1 Spartobacteria bacterium
CCAGGGCAACGCCCTGGGTTGCCCATTCATGGACGGCGAAGCCCTGACAGGGCGTGCTAATCTCAGTTCCCGGGGGTTAGCGCTTATGGGGCAACGCCCCGGGATTAGCCCCCCCGATGGCGAAGCCCTGGAAGGGCGCCCTAATTTTCACCCTTCCCCGTTGGTCCCCACAAGTCCCCGCACACCTAGCTCCGGCGTGCCATCCTGTGATACGCCTTTCACCGGTGGGGTCGCAAAGCCTCGCCACCGGCTAATTTCTTGTATGCCTCCGGCATTAGAATTGCCTGAGATCGCACGCGCGATGAGACGCGCGGGCCGGGCGGCCCCAAACCCGGCCCCCCCCGAGGCAACGGACCCCATCTCCCCGGATAAAGTGGCAGACACTTGGGCCTCCGGGGACACGGCGGGGCGGGGCGCGGGGGCCGATTTGTAGGTAGAGGTCCGTCCCGATAGCTCGGGTTGAAGACTCGTTGGCCCACGTCTAAACTAGACTGTGAAGACCTTCCAAGAGCTTCTTTTAGAAACCCGAAGCGAGTCGGAGCGGCTCTCGGGAAGCCCCTGTGAAGCCGTGGTCCGAGCCCCGGGTCGGGTCAACCTCATCGGCGAGCATACCGATTACAACCAAGGGTTCGTGCTGCCGATGGCCATCGACCGCTGGACCACCATCGCGTTGCGTCCGGTATCAGGCAATGTGGTCCGGATTCATTCCCTGGATTTTGGAGAATCCGCCAGCTTCAGCTTGGAGGAGTTGGATGTGGAGGAGGTGCCGGGATGGATCCGGTATGCCCGCGGGATGGCGTCCGCCATGGCCGAGCACGGCTTGGCTTTGTGCGGCTGGGAAGGGGTGATGGCCAGCAATGTGCCTATCGGGGCAGGGCTGTCTTCCTCGGCCTCCATGGAACTGGCCGTGGCACGGGCGTTTTGCCAGGTTTCAAGTTGGAAGTGGGACCCCAAACTGATGGCGCAATTGGCCCAACGGGCAGAGAACCGCTGGGTGGGCGTGAACTGCGGGATAATGGACCAGTTGATCAGCGCGTGCGGAGTCGAGGGGCAGGCGTTGCTGGTCGATTGCCGGGATCTTTCGACCCGACCCGTGGCGGTGCCCCAGGGCTGTCGTATCGTCGTTTTGGATACCAACAAGCGCCGGACGCTGGGGGACTCGGCTTACAATGAGCGCCGTGCCCAGTGCCAGCAAGCAGCCCAAATTTGCGGGGCGTCAAGTTTGCGCGATGTGTCTGAAAGCTTGCTCTTGGAGAGGGAACCCAAGATGCCGCCGGTGGTGTTCCGCCGGGGTAGACATGTTCTCTCCGAGAACGCGCGCACGCTGGATGCGGCTTCCGCCATGGACGCCGGGGACGCGGTTCGGCTGGGCAAACTCATGGATGGCAGCCACATCAGTTTACAGGAGGATTTCGAGGTTTCTTGCGCGGAATTGGATGCAATGGTCGAGGGTGCCCGTCAACAACCTGGGTGCCTGGGCGCACGTATGACCGGGGGCGGCTTTGGCGGCTGTGCTCTCGCGTTGGTCGAGGAGGCAAGAATCGAGGCATTCGTACCGGCGACCTCGGCGGCTTACCGGTCCCGAACGGGGTTGGAGCCCGCCCTCTACCTTTGCAGGGCCGTCGCAGGGGCGGAGCAAGTCAGATAATCGAGTTTATGGATGCGCGCTTGATCGACCAGCCGCACCGGCGTTTAAACCGGTTGACCGGTGAATGGGTCTTTGTCTCGCCGCACCGGACCAAACGCCCGTGGCAGGGGCGAACTGAGCCGCCATCCCAATCCGCGGGCCCCCAATATGATCCGGAATGCTATCTGTGTCCGGGCAACCTGCGGGCAAACGGCGAGCGCAATCTGGACTACGCGTTTACTAACGTTTTCGAAAATGATTTTGCAGCATTCGTGCCGGGGATTGCTTGCGAGAACATCAGCGAACATCCGCTGGCCCAAGCCCGCACACACGCAGGCGTATGCCGGGTCATCTGCTTTTCGCGCAGACACGATCTGACGCTCGCGGAAATGGCGGGGGCGGACATTCGGGAGGTAGTCAATTTGTGGGTGGCCCAAGTCGAAGAGCTCGGCCAACAGTGGAGATGGGTGCAGCTTTTTGAAAACAAGGGCCAAGTCATGGGCTGCTCAAACGCCCATCCGCACGGCCAAGTCTGGGCGGGCGACTTCGTGCCCAATGAAGCCGAAAAAGAGCTTGCCCAGCAACAGGCGTGGCAAGCCGAACATGGGAGTCCGCTCTTGAGGGACTACGCGGAGATGGAGCTCGGGGCGGGCGAACGGGTGGTTGTCGCCAACGAGCATTGGTTGGTCGTGGTCCCCTGGTGGGCCGTTTGGCCTTTCGAAACCCTCCTCCTCCCGCTTCGTCCTGTGCAGCGGCTTCCAGAGCTGACCGGCCAGGAACGCGATTCGCTGGCCGATATCCTGCGGCGCCTGCTGGTGCGGTACGACAACCTTTTTGAATGCGCGTTTCCCTATTCGATGGGTTGGCACGGCGCGCCCAACGATGATGGCCAGTACGCAGGATGGCTTTTGCACGCGCATTTCTATCCACCGCTCCTGCGCTCGGCATCGATTAAGAAGTTTATGGTCGGATACGAGCTATTGGCCGAGGCGCAACGCGACTTGACGCCCGAACAGGCGGCGGCCCGTCTCCGCCAGCAGAGCGAAACCCATTATCGCGCGCGGTGAAAGGCAGGGGAGGGAGATCGGAGAGCGAAGGGGGGCGCAGGCACGCGAGCCAGGCCCTGTGCGTTCTTGATCGCATGACCATCACGGTCATTGTTAAAGTAGGCCCAGGTACCCGAGGTGCCGCTCGTGCCAATCCTGTCGGCCCAAATGGCTAACTCCGCCTCCGTATAATCGTCTCGGTACCAGAGGCGGACCCCGTCCACGACGTTTCGCCGCCGCGGATCCATCTGTGCGAAGATGAGCGGGGGGAACTCCGGCGTGGCGGACACGATCTGGATTCATCGCTAAACGGTTTTGACCTCGCGGGTGACAATCAAGAGGCTCTGCTGCTGGAAAGTCTTTTCCAGGTGGCCTTTGAAGTCCTCCCAGTGGAATTGGGCCGAGCCATCGTCGAGGACCCTGACGATAGTCACCTCGTCATGGAACGTCACCCCTCCCATGCACCAGGCCCCTTCACTGCTCTGCTTGAGGTGGGTGTAGCCTCCAAATGCCTCGGTTAGTCTGTGTTTAATCCGCTCGATCTCTTCCGGATCAACCGGGGCGCCATCATTGCGCGAGGACGGGAGATAGATTTCGTATTCCTGCATGGCTTTTGCTGATGGCTTTTGCCCTTCAAGAGCATCCCACAGGCCGGGGAGCTTGCTAGCGGTTTCCTTGGGTTTGGCTTCGCCCCTACGGATGCGCCAGTTGGGGGGGAGTCCCGGGCTTCCCTGAAACCTTTCGCTCTTCCACGCCGGCGCGTGTATCCAAAACGTTCCGCGGAGCAGGCCACGCCCGCTGCGGTTTCCACCGCCGAGTTAAAAATTTCTTACTCCTGGAGAGACGCATCTGCCCCGGGGCGCCGAAGTACCAGTAAGAAACATGTCGCTTCGAGATTACGCTAAAAAACGCGATTTCCGCCGGACTGCGGAACCGCCAGGCAAGGCAGTGAAGGCCGGCCGGGGTGTGTTTGCTTTTGTTATCCAGAAGCACGACGCATCGCACCTGCACTATGATTTCCGGGTGGAAGCCGGCGGCACGCTAAAAAGCTGGGCGGTGCCGAAAGGGATTCCATTTGAGAAAGGGGAAAAGCGCCTTGCTGTGGAGGTGGAGGACCACCCGGTGGAATACGGAAAATTTGAGGGGACCATTCCGGAAGGGGAGTATGGAGGCGGCACGGTGATGGTGTGGGATAAGGGGACTTATGAGAATCTCGGGGGCGACACCTTGGCAGACTTGGCTGGCGGCAAGCTCCATATGGCGCTCCACGGCTCGAAGCTGGAAGGGGAATGGACCCTGGTGCGGACCAGCTGCGGAGGCGGTAAGCAGTGGCTGCTTATCAAGACGGGTGCCGACCTGAAGCCAGTATCCAAGCGCAGAGACGATGAGTCCGCCCTGACTGGCCGGAGCATGGGCCAGATCGCTGGCGCCACGAAAAGCCAACGGACGTCACCACGACCGGCCAGCCAACGGACGTCACCACGTGCCAAACCGGCCAGCGGGAAAAGCGCGCCGAAGCTCCACTTTATAGAGCCGATGAGGGCTGCCCTGGTCTCGGACCCACCCGCCCACGGGGATTGGGAGTTTGAGCTCAAATTCGACGGTTACCGTGCGCTCGCCCTCAAAAGCGGGCAAACGGTCCAACTGCTGTCCCGGAACGGGAACAGTTTTGGGGAGCGCTATCCTGAGATCGCCGGGGCGGTGCTGAAACTGCCCGCGGAAGTGGCGGTGCTGGATGGGGAGATCGTGGCTCTGGATCCGCAGGGGCACCCGTCTTTCCAGCTCCTTCAGGGGTTTGCAACCGGAACGGTGCGGCCGCCGCTGGCCTTCTATATTTTCGACCTGCTGCGGGAGGACGCGCGGGATCTGACGGCTCTCGGGCTCCAAGAACGACGGGACCGGCTCAAGACGCTGCTGGAGGGCGTGCAGGAGCCCCTGCGCTTTTCGGCCACGATTGAAGGCGAGCCCCGAAGAATGCTCCAGGAGGTCGCCAAAATGGGACTGGAGGGGTTGATGGGCAAGGAGCGCCACTCCAGTTACCAGGCAGGCGTCCGCAGCCGGTCGTGGATCAAGCTCAAGTGCGTGCTCGAGCAGGAGTTTGTTATCGGCGGGTACACGCCCCCGGAAGGCTCGCGCAAACACTTTGGAGCGCTGCTGGTGGGCTTTTTTGAAAAGAAGAAACTGCATTTTGCGGGCAAGGTCGGTACGGGCTTCAGCGACAAGCTGCTGGCCTCTCTCCATCACCAGATGACCGGGCTCGACCAGGAAAAGTGCCCGTTCACTGACCTTCCCGTCCAAAAACAGGGCCGCTGGGGGCAGAACATTACCCCGCGCGAAATGGCCCGCTGCCATTGGACCAAGGCGCGGCTGGTCTGCCAGGTGCGTTTCAGCGAATGGACAGTGGACGGGCGATTACGCCATCCGGTTTTCCTGGGTTTGCGTGTTGATAAGGAGGCGGGCGAAGTGACCCGCGAGCGGGCGTGTTGAATTATGGGCAAGAAAACTGAACTCGTCGTGGAGGGGCGAACGCTGCTCGTTTCCAATCTGGAGAAGGTTCTCTACCCTGAGGCTACGTTCACCAAGGCGCAGGTGATCGACTACTACATCCGGATTGCGCCGGTGCTGCTTCCCCATCTCAAGGACCGGCCGATCACTTTGAAGCGCTATCCCGAGGGCGTGGAAGGATTTTTCTTTTACGAAAAGCAGTGTCCCTCCCATCGGCCTGACTGGGTGGAGACAGCGACGGTTCCAAGCGGGCCTGATGAGCAAAAGCGTATTGACTACTGTGTCATGAACGATCTCCCGGCACTGGTATGGGCGGCCAACCTGGCCGATTTGGAACTCCATACCTTCCTTCATCGCGCACCGGCTTTTACCCGTCCCACAGCCATCGCCTTCGACTTGGATCCCGGGCCACCCGCCGACATCGTCCTCTGCTGCCAGGTGGGGGTGCGGGTCCGGCAAATCTTCGATCGCTTGGGCCTGCAAAGCTTCCCGAAAACTTCGGGCTCCAAAGGTCTGCAAGTCTATGTCCCCTTGAACACGGCCACCAGCTACGAGAAGACCAAAGCGTTTGCCCACGGGATTGCGCAGCGGTTGGAAGCCGAGCAGCCGGACTTGGTGGTCTCTCGAATGCAGAAGGCGTTACGTCCCGGGAAGGTGCTCGTGGACTGGAGCCAGAATGATGAGCACAAGACCACGATCAACGCCTACTCCTTGCGCGCAAAGGCTCAACCGACGGTTTCCACTCCGGTCGCATGGAAAGAGGTGGAAGCAACCGCCAAGCGCGGGGACGCCAGCCGGCTGGTGTTCACTAGCGATCAAGTCTTGCGCCGGGTCGGCCAACACGGCGACCTCTTTGCGCCGGTCCTTGAACTCAAGCAGCGGCTACCCGCACTCGCTAAAATTGCGGCCGGATGAGTTCCCGTGTGCCATGGGCTTCCAGCTTATGAACGCCGCCCAGGAAAACAACCGGAGGTAAAAGACCCAAAGGACATAAAGGACCAAAAGGACCAAAAGGACCAAAAGGACCAAAAGGACCAGAGCCGCCCAAAGCTGATACTGGACGGAGCCGCTTTGCCTTCAGGGGGGTTATCTATGGCGGGGTTTGGAGAGGCAGGGAGGTGCCTTCGCTCGCCAATGCCACCTGCGTTTCATGCAGTTGGGCGCGCCAACGCGCCAGATAGGCCAGTTCGTGGTGGAGCCCGTGGAGAGCTTCCAAGGCCTGGTCCTGGTTCGTGGCCCAGAGTTCGTCTGCCTGGCGCAATCGTTCCAAGGCAGCCCCGTGGATCTCCTCCACCTGTTGGCCGAGCGTTTCCAAGCGCCCGCTCAAACCCGCCTGTTCCCCGGCCAGAAGCGCTCTTTGCAAGCTGCTGGACGCGGCCCGCTGTTTGGCCCGGAAAACGTCGCTTTGATGAGATACGGCTGCGATTTGCATGAAGAGCTCCCCGAGCGGGGCCGGAATGGCCCCGTTAGGGACCCGCAAGCCGCCGCCCTCGACCTCCAAAAGATGCCGGACCCGCGATGCAGGTTCACGCACCATGCCATACGCGGTGTTTAGGGTGGTGAAAGCTGCGGTTTGGCCAGACGCGGCATCGGGGTGAAGCGAGGCGGCCAAGCGCTGGTAGGCGGCTCGGATCACTGACGGCTCCACCCATGGGCACCGCGGCAGCTCTAAGATTGCAAAATGATCGGGGTTCATCCGGTAGAAACGCTAGGGAATGGTTGATCTTATCCCAATGCAAGGCGAACGCAGCGCACGCGGCCTGTTTCCCGCCACCTCCGCAGGTCCCGCCTGGCGTGGGAGGCGAGATCCCCGGGTCCCGGGTTCGTGCGGGGGATCTGCTCGCTCGGTTAATTCGGGCCAAATGCGGGTTGCCGTCGCCAGGGTTTTGGAGTACTGGCTGGAGCTAACTATGGGTCTCCTCCGTTCAGCATTGTGGTTTGCGCTCTTTTTGGCCTCCACTTTTGTGTTCACCGTTCTCTTTGAGCATGGGCCGGCAAATTTTGTCGACCACGCCAAAGAAGAGGTCGACACGCTCAAGAAACTCTACGGCGCCAAAGTCGATCGCAACAAGGAAGCCTCCGACAAAATCGGGCGTTAAGCCCTCAACCCAGGGTCCGGCCCCGGATTTCCACGCAAGGACTATTGTAAAACGCGAAGGCCGCGTATTTAGTTATTTTTCGTCCCCCCCTATGGCACTTCAAACTGATAAGGATCTCTCTGAAAAAACGCGGTCTCTATGGATGAAGGCCCTTTCGGCCTACGAAGTCCGCAATTTCGGATATGTCATCTCCCTCATCCAGGTCGTCCTGAAAGAAGCGCCTGCATTTCTGGATGCGCGCAAGATCCTGCGTCGGGCAGAGATAGCGGCCACCAAAGGGAAGAAGCCGTTCCTCTCGGGGCTCTCGGCGGCGTCCCTCAAAGGTTCCTCGATGGTGAGGAAGGATCCATTGGCGGCCATGGAACTGGCTGAAAAAAGTTTGGAAACCGATCCGTATAATCCGCAGGCCAATAATTTGCTCAAAGAGGCAGCCAAAGCGGCGGGCCACCCGGAGATAGCGGCATTTGCCCTGGAAACCATCATTGAAGGCAACCCGAAGGAGACCAAGGTCCTCCATGAATTGGGTGAGTACTACACCCACACGGGGGAAATGGAGCGAGCCGTGAAGATTTACCAGCGGATCATTGAATTGAATCCGGCGGATTTGGCAGCCGTCAAAGCGGGCAAAGATGCTTCCGCTCGCGCGACGATGAAAACGGGGGGTTGGGAGACTGCCAAGGATTACCGGGACCTGATCAAGGACAAGGGGCAGGCGGAGTCATTGGAGCAACAAAACCGGGTGATCAAGAGCACGGAGATGATCGACCAGCAGATCGGGGAGGTCTACGCGCAATGGGAGGCCGACCAGCAGAGCGTGGATTTCTCCAGGCGTTTGGCCAAGCTCTGGGAAAATCGTTATGCCGTCGAAGCCGACGCCGAAAGTCTGCAAGGGGCGGTTTATTTCTACAATCACACTAACGACCTGGGGAACGGGACCGATCCAGGGGTGGCCCGCAAACTCTCGGATCTGCAGGGGCGCCAACTGGATGCGCGGATCAAGGAACTCCAGGATTGGTTTGAGGGCGGTGGTAGCGAGCACCCGGATGCCGCTCAATATCAGGAGGAATTGGAGGAAAACCTCAAACGCCGGGCCGAATCGCTCATTGGGGAGGCCCGCAAGCGGGTGGACCGTAACCCGACTGATCTGCAGCTCCGTTATGAGCTGGGAGAGCGCTTGGTGGAAGCCCGCCAGTATACGGAGGCAATCGCCGAACTCCAGCGTGCCCGCCAGAACCCCAATGTCCGCCTCAAGGCAATGAACCTCTTGGGCCTGTGCTATACGGAGAAGGGCATGCTGGATCTCGCGGTCAAACAGCTTCGGGACGCCGCATCCGAGATCATTTCGATGGATATCGTCAAAAAGGGAATTCTTTACCAATTAGGCTTGGTCTACGAGCGCATGGGCAACCTGAGTGAGAGCCTGGAGTGCATGAAACAGATCTACGAGGTCGATTACGGGTATATGGATGTGGCTCAGCGCGTTGAGCGCTCGTACGGGACCTAGGCATCGGAAGGTCGAAATGGAGGGTCGTGGCGGCACGCGAAAAAAACGGGTTGACGCTTCCAACGGTTTCCTGCATTTTGCCCTCGACTGGCGTCACTGGTAGTTCGCCCGCTCGGGCAAAACTCCCTCGTTTTATCCTTAAGGCTGGCGCTCGTCCCCATTTTCCGCCGTTTTAAAGTCCGTTTTTTCGGGTCACTCCAAAGTGGTCCAAAAACAGAGTGTTTGCAGGGTAACCCGGAGCCCTGGACACTCGAAAGTCAACCCATCCGATTAATCCTATATACAGTAAGTTTGCGTTGGCACTGCTGGAGCAGCGCCCGCCTGATTTGAGTCTTACCGATTTGAGTCTTCAACAGAGCCCTCGTGGAATACGCCGTAATAGCGGCCTTGGTAGACGGGGGCCGGGAAATTGCGCCACGCACTTGGGCGTTCCCGCACGATAGTATTCCAACAGGACCCCGAACCCGACGACCCCAGTATTGCAGCGGATCTGCACGGGGGCGCTGGTTTGGGAGGTGACCCCATAAGCCATGGTACCGGAGGGGGCCATTATCTGCAGAGCGTCCGGGCCGGTAATCCCGTTAGGACCATGGCACACAAAAATTGACCTATGACTGAGCAAACCCAGCAGCCGCTGTTTGAGACTGAACCCTCCAGCAGCCCTAACAAAAAATCTTCCAAACGTCCCGTTGCCAAGGTGGCGGCCCCCAAGGCCAAAGCGCGTTCCAGCGCCAAGCCGCGGCCAGCAGCTAAAGCGCCCAAGCCTGCTGCAGCGCCGGTGGCCAAGCCTGTGAAGGCAAGCAAGACGAGTGTTTCTGCCCTGAAAAGCAAGGCCTCCGCGCCCGGACCCAAGCCGGTGGCAAAGCCAGCCCCGAAGGCAAAGGTTGTTAAGCAGGCCCGGGCCACCAAGGCCTCCAAAGCTGTCAGCTCTGGGGAAGCTGCCCCGGCCGCTGCGCCGGTACCGGTTGCGGCCCCCATTGCGCCTCCGGTTGCGGCTCCTGTTCACGCTCCTGCCCACCACGTGGAGGAATGGCGTCCTTCGGCCCGTTCCCGCCCCGCCCCTACTCCTACTCCCGCGCCCGCTCCGGCCCCCCTTGCCTCCACGCCCGCCCCGGCCCCGGTTCCTGCTGCTGTTCAACACACCCAGGCCCGGCAGTATCCGGTTTACGTTCCGCGGCATGTGGCCAAGCAACTCGAACAGGAAGGTAAAGAGGCACCGCTGGCCGTGAGCGCTAATGAAGCGGCTCAAATGCACTTGCCCGTCGCCGAAGGCTTGCCTGCCCGCCAGGAGCGCCCGGAAAACCCGGACCGTCGGGATCGCGGCCCCCGGGACGAACCCCGCGGCCCCCGTGATGACCGCAACGACCGCAATGACCGCAATGATCGCAACGACCGGCGCGGCGGGGGGCGCAATGACCGCGGCCCTCGCGGGGACCGTTCCAGCCATGAGCACCGCGGCGAGCGCCCGGACCGCGGAGGCGACCGTGCCGAGCCCGCCGAGAACGACCGCACCGCGCTTACCGGCCCCTTGCCTCAGGGCGAGGAACTCGGCTTGGGCGAAGGCATCGTCGAGATTTCCGGAAAAGGCTTTGGCTTTATCCGGGACGCCAAACGCGGATTCGTCCAAAGTCCCAACGACATCTTTGTGACCCCCGAGATTGTGCGTCGCTACAATCTGCGGGACGGGCAATGGATCAAAGGAGAGACCCGGCGTGGGAATCGCGGTTCCCAGCTCCATCGGCTTACGGATATCAACGGAGATGACCCCGAGAGCTGCCGGTATCTGCCTGCTTTCGACGAGTTAACGGTCATCAGTCCCCTGGAGCGGATCGCCCTGGAAACGGTTCCGGAACGTTACACGACCCGGATCATCGACCTCATGGCACCCATTGGCAAAGGCCAACGCGGTCTCATCGTGGCGCCCCCGCGCACGGGCAAGACCACGCTCTTGCAGCACATTGCCGATGCGGTGGTAAAGAACCATCCCGACATCAAGCTCATCATCCTGCTCGTGGACGAGCGGCCCGAGGAAGTTACCGATTTCAAGCGCAGCGTGCCTGCGGCCGAGATCATGGCCAGTTCCAACGATATGGATATCAAATCCCATACCCGGATCGCGCAGTTGGCCATCGAACGGGCCAAGCGTTTGGTGGAAGCGGGCAAGGACGTGTTCATCCTGCTGGACTCCATCACCCGGGTTGGTCGCGCCTTCAACAACGCCAGCACAGGCGGGCGGACCATGTCCGGGGGTATCGATTCACGGGCGTTGGAGATCCCTCGCAAGATCTTTGCCGCTGCCCGGAATACGGAGGAAGCGGGGTCGTTGACCATCATCGCCACTGCCCTCATCGAGACCAACAGCCGCATGGATGATGTCATTTTCCAGGAGTTCAAAGGCACTGGAAACATGGAACTGGTCCTGGATCGCAAGATCAGCGAGCAGCGGGTTTATCCGGCCGTGGACATCTTCCAGTCTGGAACACGGCGTGAGGAGCTCCTGGTGCCTGCCGACGACTTGCACAAGATCCATGTCATCCGACGTGGGTTGGCCGGGTATAAGCCCGAAGAGGCGATCGACCGGCTGCTGTTTTTCGCCAAGAAATTCCCGACCAACGCGCAAATGCTGCGGGAAATCCCCGGCTAGAGCTGCGACCTGTGGCATGGGCTTCCAGCCAATGCTGCCGGGGAACACGGTTAAGCCCCTTTCACGCCCACTCGTCCAGCCACTGGCGGTGCAGTTTGGGCGAGATCTCCGAGGGCTTGATCTCACTGCGCCCGCCCCAGAACACGTTCGTGTAGGAAACCGGAATCCCGCAATTGACCAGATGCTCGTCAATGGCGGCTTTGTGGGCGAAAATGCGTTCTTTTTCGGTGCCATGGGCCACGGCCATGATGTTGACGTTGCGGAACGCCTCCCCGCCTTCGCGCCAATAGCAATGGGTGAGAATCTCGTGTCGGCCGACCTCGCTACCCGCTTCGATCTCCCTCCCCGCCGGGACTGCCCAGTGAAAGAGCGCATTGAACCGGGTCACGCGCTGGCCCGTGGCTGACGGTTTAACGTGCTCAAGGAAAGTTGAAAACCGGCCGATGACTTGGCGTTTATTGAGGTCCTCTGCGATTGAACAAAACGTCTCCAGATCGGTCCCCGCTTCCTGGGCACGGCGGGCCCAAGGATTGAGCCCGATTTCCTCGACAGTAAACTCCCGTTTGAGTGCCAGCAGGACATCCCATTCGGCTTCCGTGAGATTGACGACGCCGACCCGGATCATGCTCGCAGGCATTTCGCAATGATCGCCGGGTTCGATGGTTTTGCGGCGTACATGGCCGACGCCCAGCGCAAAAATGCCTTTGGCGGGCATCAGCTTGAAGCTTTTGCAGCCCGTGTGCCGCATCAGAACCTCACAGTGGCGTTCCATGGACTCGCCCACGGGCACCTTGAGCGTCGTCCAAAGCCGGTACTCCGAGCCTTGGGTTTGCTGATCCGTGGAGCGCACCACCACATGCCCGCTGAAGGGATCCTTCTGGAACATGAAATCAAAGGCATCATTGAGCTTGGCCTCGGGAAGGGTCCACGCCACCAAGGCCCCTTCGGCCAAGTTGCTGGCCACCAACGTTTGGCGCACCCGCCGGATGGTGCCGGCTCGAAGCATGCCCTGGATCCTTTCGATCACCGTCTCCAAAGCCACTCCGGAGCGTTGGGAAATCTCCAGGATGGGTTCACGTACGAACCCGGTGATCTTGTCCTCGGAGATAGCCAGGATCTGCGCGTTTATGGGGTCGGTATGTTCGATTTGTGGCATGGAAAGGGTGTGGAGTGTAAGCGCTGGTGGTTATTGCACAACCCGCAGATTGCGGTGACGAAAGGCCATGTATGGAGTATGATGTATGAAGGATGAAGGATGAAGGATGAAGGATGAAGGATGAAGGATGAAGGGGCGTCCGCGTATTCAGTCGGCTATTCCGCTTGGTGTTCGTGGTGCACTGGGAGTGAGACAAGGCATCATCAGATGCCGGGCTCTACGTTGCGCCTTGGCGCCGTTGCGTGAAACCGCCCGGCGGCTCGGGAATCGCTCACGCAAAGGCTCGGCAAGGCGCAACGTACGGGGAATCCGGGTTGGGTCGGGATCCGTGTGAGTGTACCCCACGCCGCCCGCCGCCCGCTCCTCTCCCGCCGATGAACCTTGGTGTTCTTGGTGGACTTGGTGTGAGAAAGTTCCGGAGGGCGGTCATTCGTGTTGCACGTAGGTCGCGCGGACAAACTCCAGCGCGTCTTCGCGCCCGCTTAACGTCCCCTCCAATTGGCGGGACTGCACGGCTTCAAGGATTCCTTTAAATCCCGCTCCGGGGCGCAATCCGAGCTCGATCAGGTCTTTTCCCGTAATCAACGGCGCAGGGATCAACGGTTCGCTGGCAAACTCCTGGCTTCGGGTTTGCATGAAATCGTAGTTGTCCAAGGCGCCATGGCTGCTGGTGCAATCGACCCGGTGCAACTCCATCTCGTCCTCGAACCCTG
>JAYVTN010000055.1:0-7451 GCA_043788785.1 Spartobacteria bacterium
CTCCTTGGGCGCGCAGGCGTCCGGGGGGAAAGATGAGAGGGGTTCTGACTCAATGGTCAGTATCTCTTCTTGTCGCCAAATGGCTCAACGGCCTCTTGCTGAAAAGCGATTGTTATGGATAAACCATCACCTTACTTCAGCAACCTCAAGTGCCGCGAATGCGGGCAGCTTTACCCAAAAAAGGCAATTCACGTCTGTGACTTCGATTTCGGCCCCTTGGAGGCCGTCTACGATTACGACGCGATCCGCAGGGTACTCACCCGCGAAGTCATCCAATCTCGCCCCCAATCCATGTGGCGCTATAGGGAACTGCTCCCCATTGATGGCGAACCCACAGTGGGCACCCAGGTCGGGTTTACGCCTTTGGTCAAGGCCGACCGTTTAGCCCGGGTCCTCGGGATCCGGGAACTCTACATCAAGAACGACACAGTTAATTATCCGACCCTCTCCTTCAAGGACCGGGTGGTTTCAGTAGCCCTCAGCCGTGCCCGGGAACTGGGCTTCAGTGTCGTGGCCTGCGCCTCAACGGGAAACCTCGCCAATTCGGTGGCCGCCAATGCCGCCAGCGCTGGGCTGAAAAGCTATGTGCTGATCCCGGCGGACTTGGAGCAAGGCAAAGTGTTAGGATCCCTAGTCTATGGCACCAATGTGGTGGCCATCCACGGGGCCTACGACCAAGTCAACCGCTTGTGCTCGGAGATCGCCGGGAAATACGGCTGGGGTTTTGTGAATGTAAACCTACGGCCTTACTACGCCGAGGGATCGAAGACCATGGGGTTCGAGATTGCCGAGCAACTGGGCTGGCGATTACCCCAGCACACAGTTGTCCCGATGGCCAGTGGCTCGTTGTTGACCAAAATTCACAAGGCCTACAAGGAATTCATCGATCTCGGGCTGGTGGATGCATCCCCCTTCAAGATCTATGGCGCCCAAGCCACAGGCTGCGCTCCCATCAGTCATTCCATGAAGCGGGGCACCGATCTGGTTAAACCCGTTTCCAAACCTCAGACCATCGCCAAGTCCTTGGCCATCGGCACCCCAGCTGACGGCTATTATGCCATCCAATCGATGAAACAGACCGGCGGCACCGCGGAAGACTGTACGGACGAGGAAATCGTCGAGGGCATTCGCCTTCTTGCCGAACATGAAGGCATCTTCGCCGAAACCGCAGGCGGCGTGACCGTAGCATGTGCCCAGAAGCTCATCGCCAGCGGCCATATCCCCGCATCCGAAAGCGCTGTGCTTTGCATAACCGGGAACGGACTCAAGACCCAGGAAGCGATCATGGACAAATGTGGCAGCCCCCGGGTCATCAATCCCAGTTTGCGCGAGTTCGAAGAGCAGATCTATAATCCCGATGCTGCCGCGGTTGCGCACTAACCCATCACCCGATAATCATTCATTATGGCCTCTGTTTTAATTCCCACCCCTCTGCGAAAGCTCACCAATGAACTGGATACGGTTGAAGCCTCGGGCGCAACCATCGGCGAGTTACTGGATAACCTCGACCTAGCCTTCCCAGGCCTCAAGAGTCGTGTGTGCGATGACTCTGGGACGGTGCGCCGGTTTGTAAATGTATACGTCAACGGCGAAGACATCCGCTTCCTGGAGGAAAGCGCTACTGCTATTAAAGAAACCGATGAAATCAGTATTGTTCCCGCTATCGCCGGGGGCTAGAACCCGATCCTCTGATTTATGTCCGAAGAAAAAAACCGTCTCTGGTTGATGTTCCCTGCGAGGCTGATTACCCGGCCCATCATTTGGGAACTGGCCAAGAAATTTGAAATCGTAACCAACGTGCGCCAGGCCAGTGTGACTGATGAGGTGGGCTTGGTGTCGTTGTCTCTGGATGGGGAGCGTGCTGAGATCAAGAAAGCCATCGTTTGGCTCGAGGAACTTGGCGTCAAAGTCGAACCCGTCGAGATCAACACAATCGAGGGCTAACCCTAGGGCTAACCCCCGCGTTTTCTTGCGTGCGGCCCCCGCCGGGGCGTGTTCCAGCGCCCGACTTTTTCGGTCCGGGAGCAATGGACCCTAAAGCCCGGGGGCGACCGATAAGGGAAACCGCGCACCCAGGAAGCTAAAACTGGATCGGATCTGGCGGTTCGACCTTGATGGTCGATTCCTTGATGGTGATCTGGTCGACCGTCCGCGCCGGCTCTGCCCTCCTTATCTCGGTTTGATCAAGCCCCTTATTGGTCGGCTCCGGTACTTGCGGGGAACTATCGACCGGCGCCACCTGCCCCATGAGTTTCTGGGCATTCACCAGGTTGCTGACTGTCTGGATCGAGTTATAAGGATCTTTGCCCCCAAGAACCGTTGGTGCCTTCATCAACACTGGCGAGTGAGCTGCAATGTCGACCGCCAATGCCGCCCTCGGCCATTCCTCCCCTGGAATCACCTTCACATAACTGCGCTGCGGATTCCCATGGATCCCACAGCTCTCTTTGGGCGTTTGATCTTTGGTCGCCCACTCGAAATAAGTCGTGCGACGGCGAACACTTTCGCCCGTTTCCTTGTTCTCCGCAGTTTCAAAACACTTGTCGGTTGCCAACAATCCCGAGGAGGAGCAGACCTCGACCTTGGAAAGACCGGCAGGCTGCGCGATCTCTTTGGGCCGGTACTCGGAAAAGGTTGCCTTCATGATATTGGCCCACATGGGCAAGGCAATCTCGTTGCTGAACGCGCCCCGGTAGATATTAGTCCGCGGCTTGTCGAACCCGGCCCACACCCCGCAAGTGACGGCACTACTGTAACCGACAAACCAGACATCGGTCATATTGTAGGCAGTGCCTGTTTTTCCGCCCAAATCGAATTTCTTGAGGCCCAGGTCGGTGAAAGTCTTATCTGCGGTGCCGCGTTCAAGGACTTCGGCTAAACAGGAGTGGACCTCGTAGGCTGTGGTCGGTTTGATGACTCGCGTGGCACTCGGTTTTGCTTGGAAAATAACGGTCCCTGCCTTGTCCTCGATCCGCTCGATGATGAAACTTTTCGAAGGACGCCAGCCCCCGTTTGGGAAGATGGTATTGGCCAAAGTCATTTCCATCAAGGTCACCTCACTGCTGCCAAGAAAAGTGGCCGGGAACGGCCGCAGCGGGCTCTCGAATCCAGCCAAAGAGGCCAGTGCTATTACCCGTTCCAGTTTTGCCAGATTCCCAAACCGCACGGTTGCTGCGTTCTTGGATTTAACCAGTGCCTCCCGGGCGCTGATGGTTCCTTCGTATTTGTTCCCCACCTGTTCAGGACCCCACTCCCCTAGGATGCCCGTTGTCCCGCCTATCATGACCTGTTTGTTGTCCATCACCGCATCCTGGAGGGGCGTGCCAGGAAAAAGTCCGTTCTCGAAGCCGGCTGCGTAAACAAACGGTTTGAAAGCGGTTCCAGGCGGCACATGGGCAGCCAGTGCGCGGTTGTACTCACTGTGCTGGAAGTCGCGACCGCCTACTAATGCGAGGACAGCGCCAGTGGCATTGTCCAATACGACCGCTGCGCCCTGAACATATTCGGGCGGCGCTATTGGCCCCGGATCCAAATCCACTTTGACGCGGCCTTTCAGCGTGGCCTCGTACTGAGCGAAGGTCGGGTGCTCGTAATCCTGGTGACGCTCGACGCTCGCCAATTGCTCGCGGATGGAGGCCTCTGCCTTCTTCTGAAGATCCAAGTCGATCGTGGTATAGATCCGGTATCCATCACTAACGGCACTGTCGTGCCCGACTAAGCGCTCAACCTGCTGGTTGACCAGGTCCGCGGCATAGGATTCCTGATGAATCGGTTTGCGATTTTTGACCACGAGATCCTCCATTACCGTCTTCTCGTACTGCTCTGAATCAATCAGGTTCAACTCGAGGGCTCGGTGCAGTACGTAATTACGCTGCTCGATGCATGACTGGCGGTTGCGCCATGGAGATAGGTTGCTGGGGCTTTTTAACAAGCCCGCCAATGTGGCAGCCTCAGACAACGTCAAGTCCTTGGCACGCTTACCAAAGTATCCGCGGGCGGCAGCTTCGACCCCATAGAAGCCGGATCCAAAGAATACCCGGTTGAGATAAAGCTCGAGGATTTGAGTCTTCCCACAACGGCGCTCAATCTCTTGGGCCACACTCATTTCCAGGAGCTTGCGCTCAATTCCCTTGTCGTTGGGGGGCAACTGCTCGGGAAATGTATTGCGTGCCAATTGTTGGGTTAAGGTGCTGGCTCCTTGGGCGGCACGGTTTTTTTGCCAATTCTTCAAGGCCGCGCGCACGATCCCGTAATAATCCACTCCATGATGGGTGTAAAAACGGGCATCCTCCGCGGCCACCACCGCCACGAGCAGTGCGGGCGATAAATCCGTGAGGGCAACCTGGTCGCGGTTCTGGGTGAACAAGCGACCGAGCACGGTCCCGTGGCGGTCAAACATCACACTGGCAGATTCCATCTCCGAAAGTTTGCTGTAGTCGAATCCCGCGGCACGCTCATCGTAGGCCCGTTTCTGAACCCAGGCCCATATCCCGCACCCGCCCACCGTGATCAATAGGAAGAGCGCAGCCCCCATGAACCAGGGACGGCGATAAAATCGTTTTCGAATTGGAGGGTAGTTCCACATGGCTAAAGGCCCGATGACGCGAATTTACCTCCCATGAAAAGCCCCCACGCGCAATGAAACAATCCGCACCAAACGGATGTCCAACCTGTCAATCTCCAGTTGGTACCATGGATTTGCTGGATTCCTGGCGGTTCGCAAGCAAGCTTTCCACATCCGACCCCGTGCCCGAGCATTCCAATACCCTCAGTACTGTCATCAAAACTCTGGTGATCCAGAACGGCCCAATCCCGTTTCGCAGGTTTATGGAAATGGCCCTCTACGATCCCCAGCACGGTTACTATGGGTCTGGCCGGGCACGGATTGGCCGACAGGGTGATTTTTTCACCAACGTTAGCGTTGGCCCCCTCTTCGCAAAGCTGATCGTCCGCCAGGTTGTGGAGATGTGGCAGAAGGTCGGCGCACCGACCGAGTTCACGTTTGTTGAGCAAGGTGCACATCATGGCCATTTCACCCGGGATTTTCTCCAGTCCCTGAAGGTGATCGAGCGCCCCTGCTTTGACGCGGTAAAAGTTGTCCTGGTAGAGCCCTCCCAAGCTCAATTGGCCTGCCAACAACACACATTGGCCGACTTGGCACACAAGGTGCAATGGAGCCCGGACTTGGCCGCAGTCGGGCCCATCACCGGGGTCCATTTCTCCAACGAACTCCTGGACGCGTTCCCGGTTCACCTGGTCACGTGGACTGGAACGCAATGGGTGGAAAGATATGTAGGCATCCAGGAAAACGAGTTTGTCTTCCAAGATGGTCCCATCACGGATCCTCGAGTTCTGGAGCGACTGGCCTCACTTCCGTCCAACTTTCCGCCCGGGTATACGACCGAGATCAATCTTGGGGCCCTGGAGTGGAGCGATCAACTCGCAGGCATCATGCAAACCGGTTATGTACTGGCTGTTGACTACGGCTATCCCCGTTCAATTTACTACGATGTCCACCGCTTAAGCGGCACTTTAAGCGCTTACAAGGCTCATCAACGCGTTTCCAATCCACTTAGTAGCCCCGGCGAAATCGATCTGACTGCACACGTGGATTTCTCCTCCCTCGCAGACCAAGCGCTCCGAGGAGGTTTCGCTTTGGCGGGGTTCACAGACCAACATCATTTTGTGATCGCACTGGGTCGGCTCCATTTCACCGACCAAACAACTCTTACCCCCGAGTACGAAGCGGAATTACGAGCATTCAAAACCCTTATGCATCCCGCTCTGATGGGAAGCAGTTTCAAAGTATTCTGCCTCGCCAAGAATGCTCCCGCCGAGCTTACCGGATTTGGCTTCAGTTCCCCTCCCCACCTCGCACTGGGCCTGGTTTAAGCGACTATTTCCCGGAGCAGGTATGTCGAGTGGATATTGTGATCCTCAAGCGCGCCAAATCCTTGGGCACAGTCGGATAGCGAATGGCCGTCACATACTAGCCCCGTTCGGCGAGCCTAGCCGACGGCTTCGCACTCGGGTCTCCGGCGTAGGCATCCGGGTCTTCGGCTTAGGCATCCGGGTCTCCGTATTAGACACCCGGATCTCCGGCTTAGGCATCCGGGTCTCCGCTTAAGCATCCGGGTCTCCACCTTAGGCCTCCGCCTCCTGTGGCGTAAATAGTCAGTGTCCACTCAAACGGATAATAGTGGTTTAGGGGGACCTTTTCACCTTCAGATTTCAATACGAGATTAACGAATTCAGAGCGGGCACCCACCTCGGGGCCCAACTCCAATCTTGTCGGGGTGCCGTTCATTGGAACACGCAGTTTGATACTCCGATGGAATAACGTTGCTGGTTTACCTTTCTTTTGAAGGACAAATATCCTGGGATTATCAGCCGTAGGAAGTTTGGGAGAATCATTTGGCAATATGCCTCCGTGGGTAAAAAAACTGCCGTGCTGCTCCGTCTTGTAGTAGTCTGGATGCTCCACAATGACGGCTAATCGGGGACCTCGCTTTCCAGTAATTGAAAACAGGCCTGCCGAATCGGTCTTCGGCCCTTTCTGTGTTGGATTCCCCATCAAACTTCTCGTGGTAACGACGAACGAAGTGCTTGCGCCCGGAATAGGAACACCGTGCTCGTCAACCACCTTCCCAAAAAAGTCGATGCTTGCATTGAAAGCGTCGGTCGTCTGCTGTTCCCGTTTCTGCAATTCTTGCTTATTCACGGCAATTTGTAAGTCTCTCGCGGCCATTGAATCCGCAGGACTGAATTGCTGCGGAACCCGATTGGTTACGTCTACTGTTCCGCGGGCAGAGACGACCTGTTGAGTGGGACCCATCTCCTCCGCGGGATGCATTATCCACCAAAGGACGGACGGAATGGCGACTAGCACCAGAACTATCGAACCCAATCTTCGTCTATTCATTTATGGTATCGATAAGCTTTTTATAATACGGGAGAGTGGTTTGAATTCCCCAGTCCCACTGTGCGGAATGCTCATCTCCGAAGGAGAAGCTGAAATTGATATCAACATTTGAGTCAACAATACCGCCCACATTGTATCCTTGACCAATCGCCAAACTCCTCGACTGCACAGCCATCGCCATACTCTCGTGATTATCGGAGACACCGCGTGAACTTATCAAATTTCCTCCGAGCCAATGACAATCTGGAGGAATCCGGCGACCGGCTCATCGCGCTGCAGTCACTAGAGGCGCAAGCAGGATGACAATTTTAGGGGTCAATGAATCGTGACAACAAACGCCTGAGTTTGCGTTCCTGGGCGGACTGGGAACGGGTCCGGAACCGCAGCAATTGCTGACTGACATTGGTGGCGCTGTGCATATGCAATGCATCGGCAATCCACGCCAATGGCACCGTGGTTCGGTCGTGGATCATTTCCGCGAGCACGACCTTTCGCAGATCGCTCCCAGGCGTTGACTCAAGCTGACCGG
>JAYVTN010000056.1:0-3781 GCA_043788785.1 Spartobacteria bacterium
AGACCGCCTCCCGCGAAGTGCATGCCCAACCCAGAGGGTGGAATGAAATTAGCCCCTATACGGGGCTACGTTCCCCGTCCCTGTCTGTGTCTCTGACCCGATAATTAAACAGTCAAATCTGGAAGGCCAACGGCCTGACCTATTCCAGCCCAGGGCAACGCCCTGGGATTAGCCCCCCCGCGACGGTTTCGCTGAAAGGGTGTCCTAATCTCCGCCTGGATAAGCGCAATCCCAGCCTCACATTCCCGTAAATGAGCCCAGATTTTTTCCGGGACGGCTCCCCTGTTGGCCACTAGGCTTCGCAATTCATCCTGCATGTCGTTCCCGTGCCTCACTCTACAAAGGTTCAGTAAACTTCGCATGCGGAAAATCGCGGCGTTGATATAGTGTGCCCCGGCCTCCTAAAATTCCGACCCCTGATGAAAGCTTACGAGAAATTCGAGCCCTTGGTCCGGCGCGTGCGCGAGTGCAGCCGGATGCTGGCACTCCTATCGGTTTTCGCAATGCTTGCATCGGGTTCGGCCTGGAGCGCTACTCCTGCCGACGAGCTCAAAGTGGCCAACGGGTTCAAAGTCGAACTGCTCAAATCCGCGACCCAGGATGAAGGCTCCTGGGTCTGCCTTGCAGTCGACTCCAAAGGCCGGCTCTACATTTCGCCACAAGGCAAGCCGCCCGGCGCGGGAGTAAAAAAGGAAGACTCCTGGGGCGGTCTCTGGCGCGCCACCCTGGAGGCGACCGGCAAACTTGGCGCCTTTGAAAAAGTGCCACTTCCTGTGGGGGACGCAATGGGGATGCTATGGGCCTTCAACTCCCTATATGTCAGTGGCGAGGGGCCCGAAGGGCGCGGGATCTACCGTCTAAGAGATACCGATGGCGACGACACCCTGGATTCCTGGACGCTTTTCAAAAGCCTGCCCGGCAGCGATGGCGAGCATGGTGCCCACGCCCTTGTATTGGCTCCCGACGGGAAGAGCATTTACATGGTGCATGGCAACTCGACGCCGCTCGTGACAGGCATCGACCCAAACTCGCCTTACCGCAGCTATGCCGAAGACGACTTGCTACCCCGCGTAAAAGACCCGGTTGCCACTTTCTTCGAGAAGATCAAGGCTCCCTACGGGTACGTCGTGCGAACCGATGAGTCGGGCTCCCGATGGGAGCTGGTTGCGGGCGGCTTTCGCAATCCTTATGACATCGACTTCAACACCGATGGCGAGCTCTTCACCTTTGATAGCGATATGGAGTGGGATGTCGGCCTCCCCTGGTATCGCCCCACCCGGGTCCTTCATGTCGTGCCGGGTGCCGATTATGGCTTTCGCGAGGGCTCAGCCAAATGGCCCGACTGGTACCCGGATTCATTGCCCCCAGTAGTCAACGTGGGCCTCGGCTCTCCCACCGGCGTTAAGTTTGGTACACGTTCGAACTTCCCCGATAAATACCGACGCGCGTTTTTTGTCATGGATTGGACCTTTGGGCGCATTCTCGCCGTCCACATCAATCCGGATGCGAAAGGGATGCGGTACGGGGCAGAAAATCAGTTGCCGTCCCAATATAGCCTCACTGTCCCCTCGAGCAGCCCGGACGTGGAAGAGTTTGTCAAAGGCAAAGGGCTGCCCGTCACAGACTTGGAGTTCGGCAAAGATGGGGCCATGTATTTCATCGTCGGCGGCCGGAACACCCAAGCAGGCCTGTACCGGGTGAGCTATACCGGAGCGCCTCCGGTTGCTGACCCAGGTCCTTTGTTGACGGGCAGCGCCAACACACCCAACTCGATCCGGCGGTTGATCGAGCCTTTCCAAACAAAAACCGATCCGGGGATCTGGGAGCCGAAACAATTGGGAGGCGCGGAGATCTGGGATCTCATGGATGGGCGCAGCCGTTTCCTTGGGTTCGCCGCGCGCAGCGCTTTGGAGAAACAGCCCCTCGAACAGTGGCGGACCCTGGCGCTCAGCCAAACCGATCCAGAGATCGCACTGTGCGCGTTGTTGGCCCTTGCCCGCGTCGGTACCAAAGGCGACCAGGAGGCGATCCTCAACAGGCTGGCAACCTTCCCTCTCGATTCCCTAAGCGAAGAATCAAAGCTGAACAAACTCCGGGTGCTCGAGGTGACATTTGCCCGGCAGGGGCGTCCGAGCCACGAACTCGTTCAGATGGGGGTCGCGAAACTCTCCAGGCAATACCCGGCAAAATCCTTTGCGCTCAACCGCGAACTGGTCCAACTGCTGGTTTATCTCACCCAGGAACCACTTCCGGGCGCTGCCTCCCCTGGCACGCACGTGATCGAAAACACGTTGGCGCTCATGGATCAATCCAGCGAGCCTGCCGAACAGATCTGGTATGCGCTCTGCCTTCGCGAAGCCTCCGGATGGACGCCCGCACAATACGAGCGATACTTTTCCTGGTTCGCCAAGGCCGCGACCTACCGGGGCGGCAACTCGTTGAAGAAGTATATCCTGCGCATTCGCGATCTCGCGCTGGAGCGGGCCCCACAGGAAAACCGGGCCACCTTCCTGGCTCTTGCCGAGAAGCCATTCGCGCCCCCAAAAGAACCGATTGCTGCCACCACTCGCCAGTTTGTAAAACTCTGGACCGTTGCCGACCTGGCCCCCGCGTTATCCCAGGTTTCCAAAAACCGCGATTTTGCCAGGGGCAAACGCCTATTCGGCGAGGCGATGTGCGCACAATGCCATCTGTTTGCAGGTACCGGCGGCACGGCAAAGGCAGGCGCAACCGGTCCAGACCTGAGCGCCGTTGGGAGCCGCTTCAGCGCGCGGGACATCCTGGAAGCGATCATCGAGCCCTCTAAAGCCATCAGCGAGCAGTACCAGAGTCTCCTGGTCACAATGAAGGACGGGAGCACGGTTGGGGGGCAAATCGCGGAGGAAAACCAATACCTGCTCACACTTGTCGTCGACCCACTCGGCGGTGTCCGGCAGAACGTGCTCAAGGAGGATGTGACAAAGCGGGAGGTCTCGCCAATATCCCTCATGCCGCCCGCGCTTCTGGCGACCTTCACACAGGAAGAAGTTCTAGATCTGCTGGCCTATTTGCAAAGCGGCGGCAACGAGAAGGCGACCAATTTCGGGCCGTGAGGGCCTCGGGCGGAATCGTGGGGCCAGCAACGCCGAGCTGCCCCGGCCGGGCGACGGCCGGGCGATGAAGGGCGCTGGCCGGGCGCTGACAACCCGCGCGAGGTTCTGCTCGAAATCCAATCGCCTTTTCCCTATCCTGCGCAGTTGATGGTCGCCCCACGCTCATTCCTCGCTCCCTGCCTTTCGGTAGCTTGTGTTCTAAACGCTTTGCTCACGGCGGGCTCCGCCAAGGAGTCCTTGGCCAATCATGAACAAATGCGCGGCCCGTCCGTGGGCGAACAGGCGCTGCTGGGGCCCAAGTCTGCCCAATTCCGTTACGACCCGCGCATGCTTCATGCCGCCCGGATCGCGCTCCAACGGGCACATCCCCAAACCACGTGGCACTGTTGGCGCTATGTCAAAGACGCCCTTTTGGCCGCTGACCTCGTTAGTTCCCGACCCTCATCCGCATGGGCCAAACAAGCGGGCGACGAACTTTGCTCGAAGTTCGGCTTTAGGAAGCTGAACATTACCGATCCCCTCAAAGCGCCTGTGGGCTCGGTCATCGTGTACGGCGGGGCCGATGCCGGCCATGTTGAGTTGCGCAGTGCCGACGGGTTCGTGAGCGATTTTATTTCCAAAGTGCCCTACCCGCGCCCGCTGATAGGGATTTTCGTAAAGCGAGCCGAGTAAGCCTTCGGGCGTGGCCC
>JAYVTN010000057.1:0-4014 GCA_043788785.1 Spartobacteria bacterium
TTGGCCCAAGTGATCAGGCGCAACTCGTGGGCCTGGGTCAGGTTGGGATGGGTCGGGATCACACGCACGTTGAGTCCGTAGCTGCCGCTGTCCCGAGCCGGTACAGACCCCTCGTAGTAATAGGTGCCGTCCTGGAGTTTCTTGACCTGTTTGAGGTCCACCGTGTCGGGCCGCAGAATCTCGTTATCGACGTTTTCGCCCATGTAGGCTTGAACGCGGACGTTTTCTGGGGTCAGTGAGCCTAGTCTTACGGTGGCCTTGATGACCAGGGACTCCCCGACGAGAACGCTCGTGGTGGCGTTGGCACCGATCTTTACGTCGGTGACGCGCACATCGGGCCACGCTTTGCGGATGGAATCCTTCCAGCGACTCAGGTCGACGGCAGTCTTCCCATTGCCCGAGGACAACGTCACATGGGCCCGAGCTGCGGGCTCGTAGAGGCGTTCGGAGTATTCCTTGACCATCCGGTGGGTGTTGAAGACCGGCAGGATGCTGCGAATGGACTCCCGCATCAATTGGAGCCAAGCAATGGGCAACTTCCCGTCGGGCTTGGCGTAGTATAGGGGAACCACTTGGGTTTCCAGCACGTGGAAGAGGCTGGCAATGTCCACCTCGTCCTCGAAGCTGGGATCGACCACTTCGGTTGATTCGGGAATCTCGCCACCGATGGCCCATCCATTTTTCCCGTTGTACCCTTCGCACCACCATCCGTCCAATACGCTGAGGTTGAGGCCGCCATTGGGGGGCAACTTCATGCCGCTGGTTCCACTGGCTTCCAAGGGACGGCGCGGGTTGTTGAGCCAAAGATCCACACCCTGGTAAAGGCGGCGCCCTACGTAATGGTCATAGTCTTCGACGAAGACGATCCGGTTCTCGAATTCCGGTTTCCGGCTGAACTGATAGACCTGCTGGATGAAATGCTTGCCGGGCTCGTCCTTGGGATGGGCTTTGCCGGCGAAAACGAATTGGACAGGGCGCTCGGTATTGGAGAGCAGCTTGCGCAGCCGCTCAGGATCACTGAAGAGCAGGGTGGCGCGCTTGTAGGTCGCGAACCGGCGGGCAAACCCGATGGTCAGCACCTCGGGATTGAGCAAGCGGCTGACGTGACGCAGGCTTTCCGGGGTCTCGCCCAGGCGCTCGCGTTGGGCCCGCACGCGTTGGCGCACGAACTCCACCAGCCGATGCTTGAGCTTGGCGTGGGTGGACCAAAGCTCCTCGTCGGGGATGTCGTACACTCCGCGCCAGAAATCGGGCTCGGTGAGATGCTCCTCCCAGTCGGGAAGGTATTTGTCGTAAAGGGCGGCGAATTCCGGGGCCATCCAGGTCTTGGTATGGATGCCGTTGGTAACGCTGGTGATGGGGACCTCGTCGACAGGAACGCCCTGCCAGACATCTTTCCAGAGGCCTTGGCTGACCCGGCCATGGAGAGCGCTAACGCCATTGGCGTGGCGGCTGGTGCGCAAGGCAAAGATCGTCATCGAGAACGGCTCGGTGGGATCATTGCGGGTCTGCCCGAAGCTCACGAATGTGCGGAAATCGATGCCGAACTGCGGGGGATAATGGCCGAAGTACTTGCTCATCAGGTCCAGCGGGAAGGCGTCGTTGCCGGCCGGCACTGGAGTGTGGGTAGTGAAGATGTTGCCCGCGGCCACCACTTGGAGGGCCGAGTAGAAGTCCAGCTTCTGCTCGATGACGGCCCGCCGGATCAGTTCCAGGGAAATGAAGGCGGCATGGCCTTCATTCATGTGGTAGACGGCCGGTTTGATGCCGCTGGCATTGAGGGCGTGGATGCCGCCGATGCCCAGGATGATCTCCTCTTTGATGCGCATCTCATGGTCCCCGCCGTAGAGTTGGGCCGTGATCTGGCGATCTTCCTCCGAGTTCTCCGGCACATCGGTGTCCAATAGGTAAAGCGTGATCCGCCCGATGGCTACCTTCCATACTTTGGCCGACACGATGCGCCCCAGGATATCGACCCCGACCACCAGAGGTTTGCCTTCCAGATTCAGTGCATCGGCCAACGGCAAATGGCTGAAGTTCTGGTTGAGACGGATGCTTTCCTGGCCGCCGTCCTTGTTGATCTGTTGGCGAAAGTACCCGTGCTTGTAGAGCAGGGAAAAGGCGATGAAGTTCAGCCCCAGATCGCTGGCCGACTTGCAATGGTCCCCAGAGAGAATCCCGAGGCCGCCCGAGTAGATCGGGAAGGATTCGTGGAAGCCGAACTCGGCCGAGAAATAGGCGACCGGAGCGGTTTCGGAAAATGGAGTCTCTTTGCGCAGCTTTCCGTACGTGTCGGGACGGGCAAGGTAATCGCAAAACTGAACGTAGACCGCTTGCATTTGGCGCAGGAAATCGTCATCCTGGGCAACTTCGGTCAAGCGTGCCTGCCGGCAGAGCTGCAGCATGCGCAGCGGATTATGATTGGTCTTGTGCCAGAGTTCCGGGTCAAGGTGCCGGAATAGGGCCCTGGCCTGGGGCTGCCAGGTCCACCAAAGATTGGAGAGAATCTTTCTGAGGGGTTCGAGTTCGGTGGGAAGTTTCGGAACGACGTTGAAAGTATGAAGTGGCTGCATGGTTCCTGGAGTTGGTTGAAACGCTCTCTGGGGTAGGAACGTGCGAACCCTATAGAGGTAGGCGTGGCTGGCAAGTCCGAATCAACGGGGGCCGCGCCCCTGTGCAATGGACGGGCCATCCACCCCCATCCCGGAAAGCGTTAGTGCCTTGGAGAGGTGATTTATGGGGAACCTTGTTTTTCTTTGGCACATGCATCAGCCCTATTACGTGGACTCGTGTTCGGGGTGCGCCCTGATGCCATGGGTACGGCTTCACTGCCAGAAGGGGTACTTGGACATGATCTCGCTCATGGAAGATTACCCGGCCGTGCGGGCGACTTTCAACCTTAGCCCTGTTCTGCTGTTGCAGATCAATGAAATGGTCAAGGGCCGTGTCGTCGACCAGTGGATGCAATGGGCCCGCAAACCCGCCACCGCCTTGGATACCGAGGAACGCTTTGCCCTTCTTGAGCACTATTTCAAGCTCAACTGGGAGACCATGGTACGCCCGTTGCCCCGGTTTTGGGAGCTGCTCAACAAGAGGGGCCTCACCTTCTATCGCGACGAGGTGCGCCGCGGGTTGCGTTATTTCAGCGCCCAGGAATTCCGGGACCTCCAAACCCTCTTCAACCTCGCGTGGTGCGGCTATACCGCCCAACGCCTTTACCCGGAACTGGCGGAACTAAGAAAGAAAGGTCGCCTCTTTACCGAGGAGGAGAAGCACCGGGTGCTCGATATCCACATGGAAATCATGGGGACCATTTTGGACAAATACCGAGCCGGGGAAGAGCGGGGGCAGGTGGAGCTGACCACGAGTCCGTTTTTCCATCCCATTTTGCCATTGATCTACGACTCGGATCTGGCTTCGCGCGCCCTCCCGGGACGGCCCTTGCCCAAGCGCTTCCATTATCCCCATGACGCCCAAGCCCAGCTTGGACTGGCGGTCGAGCAACACGCTTCGCTTTTTGGCAAAGCGCCCCGGGGGCTCTGGCCCAGTGAAGGAGGGGTTGCCCCGGAATTGATTCCACTGATGAAGGCCGCGGGTATCGAGTACTTCTGCAGTGATGAGGAGGTCCTGTTACGCTCCCTCGGCCGGGAACGCCGGGCAGAAGACGTCTTTGGAGAGCCTCAAGAGGTGTTCGAGCCTTGGGAGGTCGCGGTCCAGGGCGCATCGGTCCATGCCCTATTCCGCCATAGGGCCTTATCCGATTACATCGGCTTCATGGCTGTGCGCCGCGAGGCCCGGCAATCCGCCGCGTATCTCATGGACCATCTGCGGCACCTGGCCAGCCGTTTGCCCTCGGAATCCGGGGTGATCCCACTCTTTCTGGATGGGGAAAACGCGTGGGAACAATTTCCCGATGGCGGGGAAACCTTCCTGCGGGCGTTCTACGCTGAATTGGAGGCCAGCCAAGGCCAACTCGCGTGCAGCACGATCGAAGGCTATTTGCAGGCGCACCCG
>JAYVTN010000058.1:0-8142 GCA_043788785.1 Spartobacteria bacterium
CGTCAAAACACAGATGCCCGGGAGATGCCAGGCCGCTCACGGTCGCAAAGGGGGTGGTGCCGCCCAGGTCGGCGTTGTAGAGGGAGACGCTGTTGTTTGTTTTGCGACTTACCCAGATGTAATCCCCGGTACACGCCAGATAGGAGGGGTTGCCGGTTGCGGCCGCTCCCCAAGAGACAGTGCCGATCTGGGTGCCGTCCCTGGCGTACTTGCGGAGCACCGTGGAATTGGACATGGCCACCCAGATGAACTCGCCGTCGGAGGCCATTCCAAGGGGCTGCAAAGTGGCTCCCGCTACAAAGCTGGGGATTGACGTATTCACATTGTACCACCGCAGGGAGGCAAGGCGGGACTCGGTGAGGCCGGCAGCTCCCACCACGCCTTGGACCCCTTGGGCACCTGCAGCCCCGGTCTGTCCCGCTGGCCCCTGGATTCCTTGTGGCCCATCGCTTCCGGGCGCGCCTTGGGTCCCGGTCGCCCCTTGGAGCCCGGTGGGGCCCTGGGGCCCTTGCAAACCCGGGGCGCCCTGGGGTCCCGCCGCGCCCTGCGCCCCCGGGGTTCCCTGCGGGCCCTGCGGGCCGGTGAGGCTGAATCCCGTGCTCCAATTGCCCGCAGTTCCCTGACGCACGTAGACGATTCCGGTGGCCACATCCAGATAGGTAAATCCGGGAAGGTTGTTATCGAAGCTCGCTCGATTGGACCCCGTTCCGTCGCCTTGCGCCGAGGGCTGGTAACTGGCCCCCGCAGGACCCGATGGGCCTGCGGGACCGGCTCCTGCCGCCAAGGTAACCTCAATCCACGGGCGACCACTGGTCGCGGCGCTCTCTTTACTGTCGAACCCGATACTCGCGTTGGTTTGGCCGGGATTGAATCGCGGCACCAGTGCCAATCCGTTGTTGGCCAGGGTCCCGTCGACCCAGTCTTTGACAAGATCGGTGATGTCAATCGGGATGTAGGACTTCTTCTTGAGCGGCGCAATGGCAATGGTGGTCTCCGCAACGGCGCTGGTTTGTAGGAACGCACCCGATTTCGCAGTGCTCTCGTCCCAGCCGATGGTCACCGGGAAGATATCGATCAGTCCGGTGGAGCGGATGACCGAGGGGTAGACCCAAAGGACGGCTTTGGAGATTTCCGCGCCGCTCGTGTTGGCGGGCAAGCTCTCAAGACTGAACTTCATATACGCCACCTGCTTCATGGCTAGAGGGGAGGCCACCACATACAGGATGGGTTGGGTGCCCAGCGCCGCTTTGCCGGGGACTGAGACGGTGGTGTCATCGGTCACCGCCAGCTGCACGGCGTTCGCCTTGCAAAGGAGCAGGCCTGAGACGGCTGCCAATTGGAGGAGCTTGGACTTTTTCATCGGTAAATTCATAGGTGCGCGAGTGGCAGGGGGGTTGTGCCAGAAGCAGGGGGGCGGCCAAACCCGTGTGAATCATCCGGGCGTGATTTGGCCCGGTGCCGGAGGGATTTTTTTTGCGGGCAATCAGCACCGGTGGAGCCGCGCGCCAGAGAAGGCGCGCCATGGATCTTGGGCTGGCTTCTCCGCCTCCACAGGCGGGAACTCCGCGGGAAGTATTACTTCGCAACGCATTTTGCTGGCGACCAACCGGAGGGGAAAGGAAGATCCCCGTCAATCATGCGACACGCCTCTATCGATCCGTCCCTTTTTGTCAGTAACCGTGAACGGCTCAAGGGCTCCCTGGAGCGCAACTCGGTAGCGGTAATCAATGCCAACGACGTGCTGCCCATCAATGCGGATGCCACGTTGCTCATGCAGCCCAACTCCGACCTGTTTTATTTAAGTGGGATCGAACAGGAGGAAAGTATCCTGGTCCTCGCCCCAGACGCCTTTAACGACAAACACCGCGAGATCTTGTTCCTGCGGGAACCCAACGCGCACCTTAAAACCTGGGAGGGCCACAAGCTCGGGAAGGAAGAGGCTACCAAGATGACCGGAATCCAGGAAATCCAGTGGCTTTCGGATTTTCCAAGCGTGTTACGGCAGTTGATGTGCGAAGCCGAGCACGTATACCTCAACAGCAACGAACACGGACGGGCGGTTGTGGAGGTCGAGTCCCGGGATGCCCGGTTTATCCGGGAGTGCCAGCAACGCTTTCCTTTGCACGATTACCGTCGGCTGTCGCCGCTCATGCACCGGTTGCGCGTCATCAAATCCCAGCCTGAGATTGATCTCTTGAAGCAGGCCGTCAATATCACCGAGGCGGGGTTCCGCCGGGTATTCGGCTTCGTAAAACCCGGGGTGAACGAGATGGAGGTGGAGGCGGAGTTTGCCCATGAATTCATCCGGAAACGGGCCTCGTTTTCTTATACGCCCATCATCGCCGCAGGAGCGAACTCCTGTGCCCTTCATTACCTCAGTAACGACCAACCCTGTCGCAAAGGGGATGTGCTGTTGTTGGATGTGGGTGCACGGTATGCCAATTATGCGGCGGATCTTACGCGCACCATTCCGGTCAGTGGACGCTTCAGCCGGCGCCAGAGGGAGGTCTACAACGCGGTGTTGCGGGTCATGCGTGGCAGCATCAAAGGGGCGGTCGTCGGCAAGTTGTACCGGGACTGGCATCGCGAAGCCCAGGCGATGGTCAACCAGGAGTTGCTCGCCTTGGGCCTCATAAAACCCAAGGACATCAAAAAACAGACCCTCGAGACCCCGGCTTGTAAGAAATATTTCATGCACGGGCTGGGCCATCCCCTGGGATTGGATGTGCATGATGTGGGCAACACCACCCAACCGTTTGCCCCGGGTTGGGTGTTAACGGTCGAGCCTGGCATCTATTTGCCCGAGGAAGGGTTCGGTGTGCGCCTGGAGAATAACATTCTGGTGACCGAGGATGGCCCGGTGGATTTAACCGCGGATATCCCGGTGGAAGCCGAGGAAATCGAGGCGCTCATGAAGGGTTAGGACCGAGGGCCGTGGCCGCCCCAGCATCGCTTGGCTGACGGGTGTCCGGGTCCCCAAAATTCTCCCGGGAACGTCTTGCGGCCCGGCCCGGTGCCTAACGCCGCCCCGGAAATGCCCAGCCGGGTGCGGCCTTGGGTTTCCGCCTTCCGGGGACATGGTTGAAGGGGCTTTCTACAATCTCCAACCGCCGCAGAACATTGGAAGCTGTCAGGCGCCATTGTGCTTGGATTTCACGCAAAACTGATCTAATCAGGCCAAGCTGATCCCCTAGCCCATTGCGTAAATGGGTTTTCACGATCCTTCTTCCGCCGACTTCTACCTCTATGCCATCCCCTTACTGGAGCGGCGTATTTCCCGCCATCACCACACAAATGCACGCCGACGGGTCTTTGGACCTTGATGCGACGGCCGCGCACGTAGAAATCCTGATTGGCTCGCGCGTCAACGGGATCGTATTCCTGGGCTCGCTCGGGGAGAACCAAACGCTGGAGCCCGAAGAAAAGCGCCTGGTCATGAAAGAGATGGTCGGAGTGATCAAGGGCCGGGTTTCTGTCCTTTCAGGAGTCGCCGAGACAAGCACTGCGGGAGCCGTCCGATACGTGGCCGATTGCGAAGCGATGGGAGTGGATGGGTTTATGGTGATGCCTTCGATGCTCTACAAGGGGGCCCGCGAGGAGATCCTAGCGCATTTCCGCACGGTCGCCCAGAGCTCGGGACTCCCGTTGATGATCTATAACAACCCGCTCAGCTACGCCAATGACGTGACTCCTGAGATGTTTGCGGAGCTGGCAGGGGAATCCAACATTGTAGCCCTTAAGGAGAGTACCGGGGACACGCGCCGGATCACGGATCTGCGGAACGTGGTCGGCGACCGATTCGCCATTTTCACCGGAGTTGACAACCTGATGCTAGAGAGCGCGATCCTCGGAATCGACGGCTGGGTGGCGGGAACCGGCATCGCCTTCCCTCGGGAGAACCAATATCTCTGGGATTTGACGCGAGCAGGGAAATGGGAAGAAGCCTTGAGGATCTATCGCTGGTTCACGCCCCTGTTGCACTTGGATGTGGGCACGAAATTCGTCCAATACATCAAACTGGCGGTGCAGGAATGTGGGCTCGGATCCGAATGGACACGGGCCCCGCGTTTGGCTGTGAGCGGAGCGGAGCGGGCACACGTTCTCAAGATCATCCATCAGGGTATTGAACGGCGGCCCGCGCTCTTGTAAGGCACCTGATGATGCCGGTCAGCGCCACTGCGGAAAGGGCTGGAAGCGCCCAGGACTGGACACATCCGCGGGGGATCTACACCCTGTTCTTCACAGAGATGTGGGAGCGCATGCGTCTGGGGGTAATCGCCGTCCTCTTTGTCGCGTCGGCCGTGTTCTGGGCGGGGTTTGAACAGGTAGGCTCCTCCTTTAGTTTGTTTGCTGAACGCTTCACCCTGCGGCAGGTCGGGACTTGGGAGATGCCCGCGGGTTGGTTCCAAAGCGTGAACCCGGTTTTTGTCATTGTGCTCATGCGGGGGATCGAATGATCGCGAGGGCCTCTCTTTGTCTGCTGCTGGTGGTGGGGCCCGCCTTTGGTTGGGGGGGGAATGCCCTGCCCCAGGGGCTAGGCCCCGATCACCCACCTTGTCGCATCCACGAGGTCCCCGAACGGCCCCAGGCGAGGCTCCAGTGTGTCGGCGCCGATTTGGAGCTGGAGTTTGACCGCGCCAACGATCCCGAGGCCATCGAGTTGCTCCTGGATCAAATCCAAAAGGGATATTTCAGCGGGGGCCGGGCCGAATTCCACTCTGAATGGATTTTGTTGTCCCCTGCTGCTGTGTTGCCCGACGGAAGTCGGATTCCAGAAGGCACCCTGCCCTGGACTCTCCAGTTCGGCCCGGAGCCCGCGTCGGGTCCGGTCCATATGACTGTAACCAAGGGCAGTGAGCAGATTGCCAAGTTGATTAAATTAAGCCCCACAGCTCCTGGAATCCGTGTGCAGCGGATGGTGCGGCTGAAATGAAGCCATGGATCTCGTGCAAATAGTGGATTCCCACACAGGGGGCGGGCCGGGTGATCCCGACCATCACGGGCCGTGCGTATGTGATGGCCGAAGGCACGCTAATACTCGATCCCAAGCACCCGTTTAATCAGGGGATCGGAGGATGAGCAAGACCGGTTCCAAGCGTGTGGTGATCGTGGGGGCAGGAGTCGTCGGGCTCTCGACGGCCTATTATTGTGCACTCGCGGGACACCAGGTGACAGTCCTCGAGCGCCAGCCAGCCCTCCGCGACGGGTGCTCCTTTGGAAATGCCGGGATGGTTGTGCCTAGCCACTTCGTCCCGTTGGCCGCACCTGGCATGGTGGCTCTGGGACTGAAATGGATGTGGAACCCCGAATCGCCTTTCTACATCAAGCCACGGTTGAGCTGGGACTTGCTGGAGTGGGGAGCGCGTTTTTGGCGCGCCGCGACTCCCGAGCGGGTGGCCCGGGCGGCCCCGGTGTTGCGCGACTTAAACCTCTTTAGCCGTGCGTGCTTCGAAACCCTGGAGGCCAGCGGCCTGGCCTTCGGCTTGGTCAAACGCGGACTGCTGATGTTGTGCAAGAGCCAGCACGCATTGGAGGAGGAAGCGGTGATGGCCGGCAAAGCCAACCGGCTTGGCGTTGCCGCCCATCTGCTCGATGCCCGGGCCATAGCCGCTCTGGACCCCGGTATTTCCATGGATGTGGCGGGAGGCGTTCATTTCCCAAAGGATTGCCATCTGGTGCCCGAGCAGTACGTCCAGGCGCTGGAAGGCGAGCTGATGCGAATGGGCGTGGACGTGCGTTGGGCAACCGAGGTGACCGGAGTGCGCATGACCCGCAAACAGCTGCTGGGGTTTCAAACCCGCTCCGGGGAAGTTCGTGGAGATGAGTTTGTACTCTGTGGAGGGATTTGGTCCCAGGCAATCGCACGCCAGCTCGGCGTTCACATTCCCATGCAAGCTGGCAAGGGTTACAGTTTGACCCTCAAGGAGCCCCGGCAGCTGCCGTCCATTTGCGCCGTGTTCACAGAGGCGCGGGTGGCGATAACGCCCATGAACGGTGCTTTGCGTGTGGGCGGCACCATGGAGATGGCTGGCATCAACCACAGGATTGACCCGCGCCGGGTCCGCGGGATCATCCGCTCGGTGCCCGCTTATTATCCCGAGTTCAAGGAATCAGACTTCGAGGGCATCACGCCCTGGCAGGGTCTCCGGCCGTGTTCGCCAGATGGCTTGCCATACCTGGGACGCGCGGCAGCTTTAAGTAACGTGATTGTTGCCGCCGGACACGCCATGATGGGGCTGAGTTTGGCCCCGGGCACTGGCAAGATCGTGGAAGAACTCGTGTCCGGCGTGGAGCCGAGCACCGCCATCGGATTGCTTTCCCCGAATCGTTTTCAATTATGAATCCAAAAGGTACCTCGATAATCGGAGGTGCACGTGCGCTTCCGACCACTGATTTTTCTACGGCAATCAACCCCAAGTCGGGTGAAGAATGTGAGCCGCGCTTCTATCACGCCAGCGCGGCGGATGTCGGCCGGGCAGCAGATCTGGCCGCGTGCGCTTTCGAGAGCTTCAAACGCGCACCGGGCAAGTCCCGTGCGGGGCTGTTGCGCCGAATCGCTGATCTAATCCAGGAGCAGACCGGCTCGCTGGTGGCCCGTGCCCACTCAGAGACGGGATTGCCTTTACCGCGTCTCCAAGGGGAGATCGGGCGTACGACCGGCCAGCTACGCCTCTTTGCCACGCTGGTCGAGGACGGGCACTGGGTGGATGCCCGTATTGATCATGCTGATCCGGCCCGCAAGCCCGCGCCCAAGCCCGATGTGCGTTCCATGCTGCGCCCCCTCGGGCCCGTAGCGGTATTCAGTTCGAGTAATTTCCCGTTCGCTTTCTCGGTCGCAGGCGGGGATACCGCCTCCGCGTTGGCTGCCGGTTGCCCGGTCATAGTCAAAGCTCATCAGGGCCATTTGGGGACTTCAGAAATGGTAGGCGGCCTACTCCAGCAGGCCGTGCGGGAACTCGGCTTTCCCGAGGGTACGTTTTCGCTTCTTTTTGGGACCGGCCGTGAGGTGGGGATCGCTCTGGTAAAGAATCCGCACGTGAAGGCGGTTGGGTTTACCGGTTCGACAAGCGGTGGACGCGCTCTTATGGATGCCGCCGCCGCGCGCCCGGAGCCCATTCCCGTGTATGCCGAAATGGGGAGTACGAACCCGGTGTTTATCCTCCCAGAAGCGATGGCGCAGCGGGCGGAGTCCATCGCTGCGGGGCTTCATGGTTCGGTAACGCTCGGAGTGGGCCAGTTCTGCACCAATCCGGGGTTGGTGTTTGTGGTCGAGTCCGGCGAGACCCAAACGTTTCTGGGTAAGCTGGCAGCATTGATGGCAGCAACAGCGCCCGGGACCATGCTGACACCCGGAATGTCCGAGGCCTACCGGATCGCAGCCGAGCATGCCGCCAGTACTCCCGGCGTGATTGCCGCCGCCCAAGGCACCGATGACGCCGCCCCAGGAGCCGCCCCGGGCCGGGCAGCGCTCTTCGTAACCGATTTGGCCACATTCCAGTCCCAGCCCCATCTCGGGCACGAGATGTTTGGACCCGGCACCCTGGTGATCCGTTGCAAAGACCGTGCGCAGTTCGCAGCGGCAATGCGCTCCATTTCCGGGCAACTGACGGCAACCATCCACGCCGCCGATGGGGAATTGACGGCTCACGATCCGTTGCTGGCGGTTTTGGAAGCCAAGGTCGGGCGTCTGGTGTTCAACGCGTTTCCGACAGGGGTAGAGGTTTGTCATTCCATGAACCATGGGGGGCCTTATCCCGCCACCGCCGACGGGCGTTCGACCTCCGTAGGCACCCGTGCCATTTACCGGTTTGCGCGGCCGGTTTGTTATCAGGATCTTCCGGAGGCGTGTTTGCCCGAGGAGCTCCGGGAGTCCAACCCACTAGCGCTCCGTCGGATGGTGGACGGTGTTTAGGGTAGGCGCATTCAGCCCGCCTGCCACCACAGGCTTCCCCGTAGCATGGCTTCCCCGTAGCATGGGCTTCCCCGTAGCATGGGCTTCCAGCCCATGGAGCGCGCCATCGCCGTGGCACGTAGCTTCCATTAATCCTAAATTCGGCAGTTAAGGCGTCGGCTGATCGGCCCGAAACCCGGCCCCCCCCCCGACCCAACGGCCCCCATCCCCCCTGATAAAGTGTCGGACAC
>JAYVTN010000059.1:0-11576 GCA_043788785.1 Spartobacteria bacterium
GGGGATGGGTGAATAGGCACCCAACGCGGCGCAGTCAACACGATAACGCAACGATCTCCCACGCAATACATACCCGCATACGTTGACTTTGGCCACCAACGGCGCTCATTACGCCCTTGAAACTCCCAACCCAAGTTCTACGGCCTCTTCCCCTCCTGCTTCGCGCCTCCGCGTGAGTCAGTCTCCATCCAAGTCTCGCCTTCGTCCCTCCCAGGTCGAGCGCCAACCCGCCCGCTGGCTCCCGCGTTCCCCGCCCTCGCGGATCCTTGCGGGCCGGGAAGCTGGACTTGCCACGGGATTCCCTTACAACCCGTTCACCATGAGCATCGCAAGCGAATTCAAGGAGTTCATCAACCGCGGTTATGCCGAGAAGCTCTCCCCGCAGGAACAGTGGGCCACGGCGTTGGGGTTGGTCACTTTGAACCCGCCTTTCTGCAAATCATCGCTGTAGTCGAGCACCGAGCCGCTCACAAAAAGGGCGCTTTTGGGGTCGATCACCACGCGCACGCCCGCCGAAGGCACCACGATGTCCCGATGGGCCGGGCCATCCACCAAATCCATCTTGTACTGGAGCCCCGAGCAGCCGCCTCCAATGACCGCCACCCTCAAAGCCCCGTTGGGACGCCCCTGCTTGGTCAAAAGGGTCGTCAGCTTATGGCTGGCACTCTCGGTGATCTTCACCAACCGCTCGTTGCCAATCCTGTATTTAATCTCTTCAGCCATAGCTTTATAGGGGCACAACTTCCCGGTGCGCAGCAATACTTTCAGCCGCAATTGCGTCCAAGTCATCCAAAGAGGAGACGCCGCTAAAGCGGTTCCGCAGGGCCTTGGCTTCGGGCATTCCCCGGGAATATGCCATCAAGCGGGCCCTCATTGCGTGCATCATTGAAGATTCGTGCCCCCGGCGGGCCACAGCCAACTGGCAATGCCGGCGGATATGGGCCCATTGGACTTCCAAAGCCGGCTCGGGGAGGACCTCGCCGGTAGCCAGGAAATGTTTAATCTCCCGGAAAATCCAAGGCGCACTCATGGCCCCCCGTCCGATCATCACACCGGCGACCCCGGTATGCCTGCGGCGGGCGAAGTCGGCGGCCGACGTGATATCCCCGTTACCGATGACCGGAATGGCAACCGTGCGGGCCACGGCTGCGATCACATCCCAGTCGGCTTCCCCGCTATAACCCTGCTCTTTGGTGCGCCCGTGTACCGCGACGGCCTGGATCCCGGCATCCTCCAGAATCCGTGCCGTCGTGGTGGCATTGACCGAGTCCCCGCTCCAGCCAATCCGGATTTTGGCCGTTACGGGCACCGGCGCGACGGCTTTAACCACCGAGCGGGCCACTCGCTCCAAAAGAGGGCAGTCGCGTAGCAACGCCGAGCCGCCATTGCGGGAAACCACTTTGTTGACCGGACACCCGAAGTTGAGATCGATGAAATCGGGCTGTTTCCATTCCACCACCATCTTGGCCGCTTCCCCGAGATGGTCCGGGTCCGCGCCGAAGAGTTGGACCCCCAAGGGACGCTCGGCGTCCACGCATTCCAGGAACTCCAGGGTGCGCTCATTGCGTCGGAAAATGCCTTCAGCGGAGACAAACTCGGTGACCATCACATCGGCGCCCTGCTCTTTACAAAGCTGGCGGAAGATACTGTCGGTGACCCCGGCCATCGGTGCCAGATAGAGCGGGAATTTATTGTCGAACCATGGCAGCATTACCCCAAGTGGAAGCTCGAACGGCCCAAGAGGAAAGGACATTCGCAAGCATGTCCACCCACCTCTACTTCGCCCCGGGTTTGCAACCCGGGGTTGGTTCGACGCAGAGAACCCCGCCCCGGAGGCAGCGGGGGAACATGCCCGCTGGTTGAAGATGTCCCGTTGGCCGACGGGGCGTCCCGATAGGCGCTAACTTGGCGGCCGAGGGGGCGTCCCCCGCACCCTCCGGGTTGGGCCAGTTTCCCTTCCGGGGGCCGAGGGATGCGGGCAGGCCATATTCCCCCGCCCCGCGTCACTTCGTGCATTCTCAAAGGCTCCCAACTAGGTTAGCCTAGGGATCGCCTGCAAGGGCGGTTACAAAGTACACCCAATGTCTCCCCGTCCTCCCCCAAGTCCTACCTTTCTCTTGTGGCTCGCTTCTTGGGCTCTGCTGCTGCTTTTGACGCCAGCACGCGCCGAGGAAACCCTCAAACCAGAACTGGCAAGCCTTAGCGTGGAAGCACGCGGGGTGCTCGCTCATCAATGCACGAAGTGCCACGGCCAGCAGAAGCAAAAGGGCAAGCTGCGTTTGGATCTGAAGGAAGCCGTTTTCCGAGGGGGCGAGAACGGGGAGATCATCACGCGGGGCAATCCCGAAAAAAGCGAGTTAGTGCGCCGGATCCGCCTGCCCCATGGCGATGACGACGTGATGCCACCGGAAAAGGGTCTCCTTGCGACCAAGGAGTTGGATATCCTCGTCAAATGGATCACGGCCGGTGCCCCTTGGCCCGATGGCGCCACCGCTGGCATTGTCTTCCAGCGCGCCCCTCTGGCTCCTCGCAAACCCGCTTTCCCCGCCGGTACCGACCAATTCGAAAACCCGGTGGACAAGTTCGTTGCCAGTTATTTCGCCTCCAAAAAGACTCCGTGGCCGCAACTGGTCGATAACCGTGCGTTTCTGCGCCGGGCGTCATTGGACGTTGTGGGGCTGCTGCCCAGCTGGGAGGAATTCCAAGCCTACCGGGGCAACCGGGTGGCGGCAACCGATGCGTTGCTGGCCCGCAACGAGGACTACGCGGCCCATTGGCTGACTTTCTGGAATGACGCCCTTCGAAACGATTATGCCGGGACCGGTTATGTGGACGGCGGCAGAGCCCAGATTTCGCCGTGGCTGTATGCCGCGCTCAAGGAAGACAAACCTTACGACGGGTTTGTACGCGACCTCATCACTCCGGCCATGGGTGCCGAAGGCTTTATCAAAGGCATCAAATGGCGCGGAAACGTCAGCGCGGGCCAACGCAACGAGCTACAGGCGGCACAAGGGATCGCCCAAGTTTTTCTCGGCCTGAATCTCAAGTGCGCCAGCTGCCACGATAGTTTCATCAACGATTACAAACTCACAGACGCTCACGCACTGGCTGCGGTGTTCGCCGACAAACCTTTGGAGGTGTTCCGTTGCGATATCGCGACCGGCAAGAGTGCGGGACCCGGCTTCTTCTGGCCTGAACTGGGTCAGATTGATCCCAAGGCGCCGCGTCCCGAACGCCAGCGCCAGCTCGCGACATTGCTCACGGGCAAAGAGAATGGCCGCCTCGCCCGGATGCTCGTCAACCGGCTCTGGGCAGCCTGTTTCGGGCGCGGCCTGGTCGAGCCCGTGGACGTTCTCGACAATCTTCCTTGGAATAGGGACCTCCTGGATTGGCTGGCCAGCGACCTGGCCGACAATGGCTGGAAGATCAAACGCACCCTGCGCTTGATCCTCACCTCCCGCGCATACGCTTTACCCCCGATTGAAATGCCCAGCGCCGATGTGCTCGCACGCCAGCAGTTCGAGTTCCGGGGCCCTGTGGTCCGCCGGCTCACGGCCGAGCAACTCGCGGACGCCGTCAGCCGGATCGCGGCACCGTTGTTTACCAAGAACGATTTCCTCAAAAACGACAACAGTCCGGGCGTCGCTGGCCCCGCCGTATGGATCTGGCACAAGGAGAGCAACCCCGACGTGAAGACGTTCCCCCTTGGAAAACGCCTGTTCCGGCGCACCTTCCCATTGCCGCCGAACAAGAAAATCCGTATTGCACGGGCCGTCGGGACTGCGGACAATTCGTTTGCTTGTTACGTCAATGGGAAACGGATTTTCGGCAGCTCCACCTGGAACATTGCGGTGGATGCGGACATGACCGTGGCGCTCACCGGCCAGCGGCAAGGCACTGTGGCCATCGAAGCCGAGAACACCGAGATCGGAGCCGCCGGACTGCGTTTCGCCATGGCGATCTGGTTTGAGGGCGAGCCTGCACCGATGGTCATCGTCAGTGACGCCGGTTGGAAATCCAGTGCCGAAGAAGTTACCGGGTGGCAGAACCCGGCATTCAACGACGTCGCCTGGACGCCCGCTGTCGTACTTGGCCCACAAGGCCTTCCCTGGGACTCCCTGAAAGGGTTCAGCCTGCGGGAAACCAAAGAAATCGTGCGCGCGGCATTCGTGGTCAACGACCCGCTCCAAAGTGCACTAGGCCGTCCGGAACGCGACCAGACCAATCTGAGCCGGCCCACGCAGGCCACCCTTCTCCAAGCGCTTACGTTCGTCAACGGCCGCTCGTACTCAGATGCCTTGGAGCGCGGTGGCATGGCCTGGAGCAAACGCGTCCCCGACCCGCAGCAACGCCTTACCGCCATTTACCGCAACGCTTTGCTGCGCAACCCGCTTCCCAGCGAGCTGGCTTTTGCTTCCAACCCACCCAGCGACCTGCTCTGGGCCATTTTCGCCCAACCCGAATTCCAACTCATCCGCTAACCATGAACCGTCGTAGCTTCCTTCAAAAAGTCTCCGCCGCCTCCCTGGCTGCGCTCGCCACCGGCCAACCCCAACGCCTCTTTGCGGGCAGCGGCAAGAAAGGCAATGCGACAGCCGATACCGTGATCCTTCTGTGGCTGGCGGGCGGGATGGCCCATACGGAAACCTTTGATCCCAAGCGTTTCGCGCCATTCTCCAAAGGAATGGATCCCGCCTCGCTCCTCTCCACCTTTGAAGCCAAGCCCACCGTCCTCGACGGCATCCAGTTTTCCGAAGGCCTTGAGGAGATAGGCAAGGTGATGGATCGGGGCACCCTGATCCGTTCCCATGTGGTCGGGGATATGGGCAAGATCCTGCATTCGCGCCACCAGTTCCATTGGCACACCTGCTACGAACCGCCCCAGAGTGTCGCCGCTCCTCATCTGGGGGCTTGGATCGCCAAAGAACTCGGGCCCCGCAACCCGGTGATCCCGCCCTTCATCGTCATCGGCCAACGCTTTGAGGTCGGCGAAAAAGAGGAGCTCAAGGCCTTCCATACCGCGGGCTTCCTCGGTCGTGAGTTCGGCCCGTTCCTGGTGGAAGAACCCACGGCCGCGCTCGACACCGTGCGTCCAGCCAAGGGCATCACGCCCCAGCGTTTCGAGGCCCGCCAAGCCTTGTACAAGGAAATGCTCAAAACCAGCGGGTTCGCCGCTAAATCCTCCGATTACCAGCAGGATTCCCTGGTGCGTTCCATGGAGCAGGCGTACGCGCTGCTGCGTTCCCCGGAAGCCAAGACTTTTGATCTTACCCTCGAAGATCCCGCCAGTTACGCCGCTTATAATACCGGGCGCTTTGGACAAGGCTGCCTGCTTGCCCGCCGCCTGGTGGAAGCCGGCGCTCGATTCATCGAGGTCAGCAGCGAATATATCCCCTTCGAATACTTCGATACCCACAAGGATGGCCACACCCGCATGGCCAAACTCAAAAGCCAGATCGACCGGCCCGTGGCGCAACTGGTACGCGATTTGGAAAAGCGCGGCATGCTCGAGCGCACCATGATCGTCCTGGCCAGCGAGTTCAGCCGGGACGCCATGCTCGAAGGGTCCGCCGATAACCCCGTAGAAGCGGGCCAAGATCAAAAAAAATTGCCGCCCACTCTGGAAACGATGACCCAGTATGGGATGCACCGCCATTTTACGGGCGCCGGGTCGGTGTTGATGTTCGGCGGCGGCATCAAGCGTGGGTACGTGCACGGAAAGACCGCCGACGAGCGGCCCTGCAAAGCCATTGAAAACCCAGTGAGCATTGCGGGCCTCCACCAAACCATTTATCAGGCGTTGGGCATTTCACCGGAAACCCACTACGAAACCGAAGGCCGACCCTTTTACAGCACCCCGGACGGCAAGGGAGCAGCAATCAAAGAGTTGCTGGCCCGCCCCGCATAGGCGCACTGGCATGGGCGTCGAGCCCCCTCAACCGGCCGCGCGCCGGGTAAGCTCTTCACTCAACTCGTTGGCATACTCCTGGAGTTGGCGTTTGTCGCGCTCAGTAAACGCACGCGGCTTGATGTCAAAAATGCAGAGAGATCCAATGGGCTGGCCATCCACGCCCCGAAGCGGTGCGCCCGCATAAAAGCACAGGCCGCGTTCCCTGATCCAAGGATTGCTGGCGAAACGCCGATCACGGAATAAGTCTTCGACGGCCAGCGCTACGTTTCCGGCGACCACATGTCCACAAACGGAGACTTCCCGCCCCATTTGGCGCGATTGTGCAAGGTCTTCGGGCAAGCCGCTCTGGCTTTTGAAGACGACCCGGTCCCGGTCGACCAAGCACATCAAAGCAATGGGCACATCGAAGACGCGGGCGAGCTTGGCGGTGATCCGATCGAAAGCCGGATCAGGGTCCGTGTCCAGGAGTTGGGAGACGTGGAGAGCCGCCAGGCATTGGATTGAAGCCTGCCCGGAAGCCTAAGACTTCAACTGCCGAATTTAGGTTAAGGCGTCCACCAGTTTCCCGAGACCACGACCATACTCAGCAACTTGAGGGTGTTGCCAAAGTAATCATTTTCCTCGATGGGTGCCCCCAGCAACTCACGCCACAACGCGTCCAACCACGCTTGGTTCTCCGGGCCAATACAGGCGCCCACCGCCAAGGGACCGACAAACGCCAATGAAGTGTCGTCCTCATCCAAGACCTTGCCGGTACCCAGACTGTATCCCGCCCGGATCCCGCGGGGATCCCCACCCGTCTTAGCCCGCATGAACCCGTTGATTCGCCCCAGTGCCGCCTTGGCGCGCGGCTCGCCATTGAGCAGGTAATCGGTTCCTACCCGCCATGGGAACCGGCAAGCGTTGTAGTAATACTGCCCATCGAAACGGGACTCCAAGAACTTGCTGCCCGCAGGCACAGGGTCGCCCGAGTCCAGGCGCCGAACGAAATCGGGTACCAATCCGGTCTTGGGGGCATACCGGGCTTGCAACCGCTCGGTGATCGCATAGCAACGGTTAATCACCTGTAGCCAGACGTTATCGCCCGTTACCTTGGCAAACACCCGGAAATGATTGAGGGCGAAGTCCGAGGTACGCGTGTCATTGGCCGCAGCCCCGGAAGCCCAGTCGCCCAGCTTGAGCGACGGGATGGCCGGATTGATTTCGTCCTTCTCGATAGCGGCCAACACTTTGAGGGCTTCCTTCCGATAAGCGACCGCCCCGGAACTCCCCCACTGCGCATCGGCCAACAACAAGGCATATGCGATGTCCAAATCGCCATCAGTGGCCGAATCGTTGCCTTCGGTTCTGGGGCGATCTCCTTTGCGCTGCTGCCAGGCCATGAGATTGGGATTGATGCTGCTCGGGTGAGCCCGGAAAAAAGCATACAGTTGGTCAAACTCAGTCTGCGCTTGCGGGTCGTACCCGGCGAGAAACGCCACCAGCAGCATGCCGTAGCCGTGGCTCTCGGAGCAGGAAACTGCTTGAGGCTCGGCGGCCGCTTTTTCCCGGTTATAGGCGATATAAAGCTGGGCGGGGGTTGGGGCGGGCCGGAGGTAGCGTTTCTTCCACTGATCGTAGAAGGTCGCCACGGCCCGATCGAGTACGTCGCGGGAACCTACGGAGGGGCGAATGGCCCCGGCGGTATAAGCGGTGTGGGAGGGGAACGGATGGGCCGGTTCGCCAGCCCATACGGGCGCGCCCATGAGGGCTCCTATTAAGATGGGCGCTGCAGACCAAACCGCAGACCAAACCGGGATCGGGAGCTGGGGCCTCCTACCGCACCCCTTCATGCTTCACCCTTCATGCTTCACCCTTCATGCTTCAACCTTCATGCTTCACCCTTCATGCCTATTGGAGCAGATCCGCGACTTGCATCTGGATTTGGACGATCTGGTCCAAATGCAACTGTGGGTCGGGGATTAGGAAGACTTCGCCCGTCTTGGCATGCTCGTAGATGCGCAACAAGGAGCCATCCTCGGCCTGCTTGGTTTCAACCTCCTTGAGCAGGCGCTTGCGCTCGAGCATCAATGCCAGGATGTAGCGCAGGTTGGCGTGTTCGGGCGCGTTTTCCTCCATGCAACGCCGCAGCAGATCTTCTGCACTTTGTTTACCCAGAGCTTCGGGGGCCGCGGGAGTGGGCACCTCAAATTTGGAGCGCCAAAAAGAGAACGGCTTGGCGCCCTGCCCGCTGCGCTGGAGCCAAGCGGCCTCGGAGAGGTCCTCCCTGCGAAACCCGCTCTTTTCATCATAGAGCACAGTGAAGAAGTGCTCGCCATCCGCGAAAGGCTCACCGGTGAGCGAACAGCGGTCGGCCCGGCCCTGAATCGTCCATTCGGTGTTCATAGGTTATTTACGGCCGAAGCCGAAGGTGGGCAGGTCCCGGTTGGTTGAGCGCAGGTAGAGGAGGTAGAGGCCGATCAATGCGAAAAAAGCGTTTGGAAACCAAGCGGCTTCAAGGGGGGGGATCCGGGATCCTTTTCCCAACGCCGTGCAGAGACTGGTCACAAACATCAGGCCGAAGAAAATGAAGATGGAGGAGGCGACCCCGGCCAGAACGGCCCGGCGCGAGAACACAAGGCCCAAAGGAGCAGCAAACAACGCGACCACCAGACAGTTCCAAGGCAAGGCCCAGCGGTGGCCCAGCTGCGTGCGGTAAGGAGCCAATTGGACATCCGGAAAGTCCCCATTGAAACGCAAATAGTCTTCCAGCTCAGGAACCGAGAGGCTTTGGGCCTCCAAGCGCGAACTCAGAATGCGCCAAGGCGTCTCCGTCCAGTCCGTGATGGTACGCGCATCGGCGGGAAAGAGGTCCGTAGCGGCGATTTTGCCTTCGGGTGTAAAATCCACGACCATCCCTTGCTTGAGAACCCAGTGTCGGGTTTTTGGCTCGAAGGTCGCCCTCGTGGCATACCATTTACGAATAATATCCCCCTCAGGTCCCTGCTGGGTGATGTGGACACCGAAAAGGTCCGGAGAGTTGGGGTGGAGCTTCTTGATGAACCACGTGCGGTTATTCATCCGGTCCCGGAACAGGTAGCCCTCCACCGTGTTGCCCTTTTTCTTGGACTTTGTGAGCTGTTCCAAAGCGACTTTCTTGGTAGCTTCCGCATGGGGCGCCAATTCGTAGTTCAGAGCCATACAACCCAAACTTGCGAGAACGCCGAAGACGAGGAGGGGCGAGAGAACGCGGATCACACTCTGCCCGGCACACAACATGGAGATGATTTCGTTGGAGCGCGACATGCGGCTGAGGCAGAACAACAACGCTAGAAGCAGCCCCACCGGGAGCGAAATGAGAACCATCTGGGGCAGTTGCGTTAAATAAAAGAGCGCTATCTGCTTAGAAGAAGCATGCGCTTCAATGAACTCCGACCCGTTGTCGCTAAGGTCGAAGATCAGCCAGATGGCAATAAACCCGAAAAAACAGAGCAGGAAGGGCTCCAGGAAGTTCCGTATGAGATAACGATCGAGGAGGCGCACAGGCTAAAGTGGGATTGCGGATTGCGGATTCAAGAGACGCGCAGTTTGCTCCACACTAAGGCCCGCGCAAAACCCAAAATGACCCTCATTTGTCCAATTCCATGATTTCCCTGAGTGAGACAGCCGCAACATCGAGTGAATTCGTGGATAAAATACGGGAGATCTTCAGTCCCACAGGATTGTTGGCCAAAGCCAAGAATTTTGAATTCAGGGAAGAACAGCAGGCGATGGCGGTCGCGGTGGCCCAAGCCCTCAGTCAGCAGAGGCACCTGGTAGTCGAAGCGGGGACGGGCGTGGGCAAGTCCCTGGCTTATCTGGTCCCCTCGATCCTCTGGGCGGTGGAAAAGAAGAAAAAGGCCGTCATATCAACCTATACGATCAATTTGCAGGAACAACTCGTCTACAAGGACATCCCGATCCTGCAGAAGGTTTTCCCCGTGGAATTCGAGGTGATGCTCTGGAAAGGACGGCAAAACTATCTCTGTCCGATGCGCCTGCAACGGGCATTGGCCAATTCGGGCGAACTCTTTACCTCTCCGGAGCAAGCCGAGCTCAACCGGATCTGGGAATGGTCCCAGACCACCCAGGATGGGACGCTGGCGGACTTTGCTGTCGAACCGGACTCCCATGTGTGGTCACAGGTTTGCAGCGAGCAGCACATCTGCACAACCAAATCCTGCGGCAACAATCCCAAGTGCGCCTACCAGGCCGCGCGCAAGCGTCTCATCTCGGCCGATGTGGTTGTCATGAACCACACCCTCTTCTTCCTTAACCTCGGCGGGCTTTCTGAAGCCGATGAGGAGGAGAGCGGCTACCTGTTTGCCAACGACTTCGTCATCTTTGATGAAGCCCATACTGTGGAACATGTGGCTGCCAAGCAGATCGGCTTGGGAGTCTCACAGTACGGCCTGCGCTACGCCCTCCACAGGCTTTACAACCCCAAGACCCAGAAAGGCCTCTTCCAAATATTACGTCGCCCGGACGCCGTCCGGGAGGTCACGGACCTTCTGGAGAACGTCGATGAGTTCTTTGAGCAGGTTGCCCAAAAAGCCGAGTTCCGCAAAGGCCGGGAATTCCGGGTACGCCAACCGGATTTCGTCAACGATTGCCTGAGCAACCCTCTGGCCAAGCTGCAAAAGCTGGTGGTCGAATGCGTGCGCACCGTAGAGGACGAACAAACCAAGACCGAACTCCAGGACTTGGGGCGCCGGATCCGGGATGCCAGGGTGAGCATTGCCACTTTCCTCAAGCAGGAGTCCGACGAGTACGTCTATTGGGTCGAACAATCGGGTAAGACCCAGAAATTCCATTCCCTGAATGCCGCTCCGGTGGATGTCGCCGCCCACCTCCGGGCGCTGCTCTTCCGAGACAATCATACCTGCGTGATGACCAGCGCAACGCTGTCTGTGGGAAACGAAGCGCTGACCTATTTCCGGGAGCGTGTGGGCGCTATGGAGGTCGATGCCCTCCAAGTCGGCAGCCCCTTCGATTATCAACGCCAGATGCGGCTCTATGTGACCCGCAAGATGCCTGACCCTAGAGACGCCGGATACGAGGAGGCCCTGGCCGAAAAGATCGAATTTTTCGTGCAGAAGACCCAAGGCCGCGCGTTCGTGCTCTTCACAAGTTACAAGACGATGAATTCGATTGCCTCCAGTATGCGCGAGCGCTTGGACGATCTGGACTACAAGCTCATTGTCCAAGGCGAAGGTCTTCCCCGACACCGGCTGGTGGCGGAGTTTAAGAAGAACGACCGGCATGTTCTCTTCGGCACTGAGAGCTTTTGGAGTGGGGTCGATGTTCCCGGGGAAGCCCTCTCCAACGTGATCATCACGCGGCTCCCGTTTGCCGTGCCCGACCACCCCCTCATCGAGGCGCGCCTGGAGCTCATCCAAGCCCAAGGTGGGGACCCCTTTAGCGAATACTCCCTGCCGGAAGCCATTCTCAAGCTCCGGCAAGGGGTCGGGCGCCTGATCCGCACCAAGCAGGACGAAGGGATCGTGGTGCTCCTGGACCCCCGTGTCTTGACCAAGGGCTACGGCAGCGCGTTCCTGCGCGCGCTGCCGCAGTGTCCGGTCGAGGTGATGTGACGGGCCCGTGGGTTCCGCCCAGTCCGCCCAGTCCGCCCAGTCCGCCCAGTCCG
>JAYVTN010000060.1:0-9056 GCA_043788785.1 Spartobacteria bacterium
CGACGGCCGCCGGCTACGAACCGGGCACCCAAGAGCGCTCCTGCCAGAAACTGCGCAGGGCCATGGAGCCGCCCGCGAACATATTGCGTTCAACGTTCCGCAAATTGGCGACGTGGGTCGGATACGAAATCCGGGGGAGGTCACACACACCGTCTCCCGTATATTGCCAGAGGCGCCAACTCCCCCAGGGCGCCGTGGACGCGGGCTTATGATGATAGTTGGCAATCCACAACCAGCATTGTTGCAGGACCCGCTTGGATTCCGGGTCAACGTTGGAACTGTTTAGGACTTCCTTCACCCGGTTTTCATTCGAGTAGAGCCCGGGATATTTGCCCGTCTTCTCCTGGATCCGCCGCACGAAAGTGACTGCTTGATCCACGCGCATGGTCCCGCCGGGATAATGGTTGTTGCGTTCGAAATCCAAGACCAGCAGCACGCCCGAGGGCTGGGCACCAGATCGGCGCCACTGGTTTCCAACGACTGCCAGGAGATGATCGGCCTGTTGGACCGGATCACTGGCATTGCCGAAGTGATAAGCGCCCCAGAGCAGTCCGGCTCGTGTCGCAGCAGCCTGGCGCTCCCCATAGGCGCTATCCTGGGTGAAGCTCGGATACGTGGCTTCATGGATGGCCCCTACGACTCCTTCGCTCTTCATCTGGGCGAAGTTGGGTCGCCCCGCATCGTAGTGCGAGAGGTTGACCACGCTATTGCTTGCACAGGCGGTAAGCGCCAGTAGGGGAAGCAGGCAGAAAATCTGGGGGAACATAGCCAACAACAAAGAGCCTTTGCCAGGTCGCGGGAAAGCTAGAAACTCGTTTGCCGGCAGAAATCTTGAGGAGGCGTCTGCCTCGGGTGCTGGAGAGCTTTTTTTGGGGCGGCCCTTTGGGTCCGTTTAGGTTCCTTAGGTCGCTCGAATCCTTTGTGTCCCTTAGGTCCTTTGGGTCCCTTTAAACAGCTGCACAGAAAGGGACATAAACGACCTAAAAGACCAACGGGACCTCCATTCCATCGGCGTCCCCAAACATTTCCGGTTTTGGACAAGAGCGCCAGAGGATGGCCGCACGTTTCTTGGGAGCAGAGGATGAACGCATGAGTCTATATGGGGCGGGGCAAACGGAAGTTGAAGAGGCAACCATCGTCATTGTGGCCAATCGGGGGCCGCACGATTTCGTATGGGAAGAGGGGCGATGGGTGGCCAAATCCACAGCGGGCGGGATTGTGAGCATGATTGAGCCATTAGCACGCCAACCCAATGTGGCGTGGTTTTGTTGCGTCTCAGAGCCGCCTGGCAGCGAGATGGAGCGGGCGGGTCTATTCACGCTGGCCCATGACCAAACCGATCCGCTGCTCAATGTGGTGCCGGTGCCCCTGCCTGCAAACATCTATCAGGATTTCTACGGAGAGATCAGCAACGAGGTGCTCTGGATGCTCCAACATCATCTAGTGGGTCAATTTGGCTGCAGGCCACTCGACCAGCGCCGCCATGAAGCGTGGGACAACTATCTCGAAGCCAATCGTCGCGTGGTCGAAGCCATTCGCGCCACAGAAATCCCCGTGCGCGCCTTCCTGATCCAAGATTACCACCTCTACGGCACGGCCCAGATGCTCCGGCAACGGTTCCCTCAGACTCCGAGCCTGCATTTCATCCATATCCCCTTCCCGGAACCTTCTTTACTCAAGTTGATCCCCCGGAGCTGGCGGGAGGCGATCTTGCGGGGTTTGCTGGGCGCCGATGTGATTGGGCTCCAGACCAAGGCCGACGTGCGTTGCTTGCTGGCATGCTGCCAAGAGATTTTGGGGGCCGACGTCGATTGGGAACACCATGCCATTACGTTGCGCTCGGGTCGCCGGGTACGGGCCTGCTCGTTTCCGGCCAGCATTGATCCCGATGCCATCCATTGCCTCCAGGGGAGCGAGCGAGTCCTGGCTGCCCGACAACGGCTGCAACCCGAACTGCGGGAGCTCAATATCATCCGGGTTGACCGGATGGATCCCAGTAAAAACCAGATCCTGGGCTTTACCGCCTTCGAACGCCTCTTGGAGCTTCACCCCGAACTCCGGGGCCGGGTCCGGTTTCTGGCCTTTTTGGTGCCATCGCGCACCGACCTGACCGTCTACCGGGGGTATCATGATGCCGTTTATCGGGAGATCGAGCGGGTCAACGCCCGGTACACGGAAAGCTGCGGGTTCGAGCCGGTCAAAGTATTTTACACAAACGACCGGGCCCAAGCGTTCGCCGCGATGGAGGTGTGCGACGTGCTCCTGGTCAACTCGCGCCAGGACGGCATGAATCTGGTGGTCAAGGAATGGGCCGAATTATCCACCCGGCCCGGGGTATTGGTCCTTTCGGAAACCACGGGGGTTGCCGAGGAAATGGCGGGCTTCATGCTACCCGTTTGCCCCTTGGACATTGAAGGCACCGCCAAGGCGCTCGCGGATGCCTTGGCTATGCCACATCCGCAGAGGCGATTCTGGCTTGAAAAAATCCGCTCGGGCATCCGGCGCTGGACGGCCCGGGACTGGCTGGTTGCCCAACTCCATGAACTGGGCATTACGCTGCCCGAAGCGGCGCCCCCTACCGAAGCGCCACCTCCGGCCCGGCAGCAGCCCAGATTGGCCGAATGCGAGTTGGAAGTCCTCAATCATGAAGGCATTCATGCCCGGCCCGCGGCAGCCTTCGTGCGTTGCGCCCGCGGCTTTGAAAGCGATATTGTCATCCTGCGTGGCAATCACTCTTTTCCGGCCAAAAGCATCCTCTCGGTCCTGAGCGCGAACTTGAATCGGGGCACCCTATTCACCCTGCGAGCGGAGGGCCCCGATGCGGCCGAAGCAGTCGAACGGATTCGCCAGCTCTTGGAGAGCTTCCACTTGGAGTCGGTGTAGCAAGAGCGAGGGCTGATGCAGGATGGATGGAAGGCCAACGGCCTGATCCATGCTGGAAGGCCAACGGCCTGATCTATGCTAGCCCAGGGCAACGCCCTGGGAGATTGGAACCCACAGGCGGCGAAGCCCTGAAAGGGCGCCCAAATCTGCGCCGGAGTTTTCTGGGTGCAGCACAAACCCGAACCACAGATTGGCGTTACTACGCAGGGCAATCTCCGCGTCTAAAACGCGAGGCTATGAATGCAGCAGCCAGCCCAGGCTTATGCGAAGGGAATCGCGCAGATTTGGCCGCCCTTTCAGGGCTTCGCCGCCTGTGGGTTCCAATCCCAGGGCGTTGCCCCGGGCTAGCATAGAACAGGCCGTTGGCCTTCCCAGAATGGAACAGGCCGTTGGCCTTCCCAGCATAGAACAGGCCGTTGGCCTTCCCAGAATGGATCAGGGCGTTGGCCTTCCAGATGTGACTGTTCAAAGTTCGGGTCAGAGGTCCGCCATCCGCTGACCGCCACCGAATCTGAAGACCCTTAATCATGCGCCATCGGCCGTGGCGCCGCGCACCCCGATATCAGCATACCAAGTCGCGTAAGGCGTATTCCTGATCATGTATCGGTTGTAGTCTGGCGCGCCATCCGTCCACCAGACCGGTCCGCGCTCGCCCAGTGCTCGCTTCGCTGTGTCTACCGCAGTCCGCGCTGCGCTAAGAGTGTGAGCGTCACCGGATCGGCGGGCGACGGCCACGGCACGGCGGGCTTCCATAAGGAGGTTGACCAAGTTACTGCGTTCGGTCGCCGGAAGACTGGGATTTGATGTACGCCAGAGGCGCCTCTTAACGACAAAGTAGCGGCCATCGGGCGTGACGGGATATTTCATGGACGTGAATTGCGGGCTTGTTCAGGCGCCGAATGGACACACCGCTAACCGGCGTTGATCCGCGAGCGCTAGAGTACCGTCCCCGCAGATGCAGCAGCAAGCGGCTCCAAGTCCGGTTCAGCGGTAAGTTAAGCGCGGCCTCGTTTGTAAGAAATTCCATTCGCGCTTAGCGCTTCCGACGCCAGTTTCACGACCCATGCGTGTTTGAACTCGTACCAGTCTTCCCTACGGCCGACCTGATCCAGAACCGAGCGAAATGCGCGAAAAGCACCTCGGCCGCAAATCGCCCGGCTGAGAGTTGATGCCAGCGGCTCCACCTGTTCGCGCGAGAACGCGGCCATGATTTCCCACTCGTTGATCTCGAATTTGTCCGGAAGACTGACCCATGCGTCGTTTCCCTCGGCTATTTCTTGGAGTTTTGTGACGTCCTCGGGCGACCACTCCCATTCCAAGCCATCCGATTCATCCCCTTCCTCGAGAACTCCGATGTCGGAGTTCAGCACGGATAGCACCTCGCCGGTGTTTCGGTTCACGTAGACGCATGCCTCGTCAGGTAGACAGGCGAGCTCTTCCGCGAGCATGTCGATCGGAATGGGCAGGTTCATCACAAGCGCCTAACGTTACAGGCCGGCCAACCGCTACCGGGGGCGCGCCTCTGACTTGGGTTTAGGTTCATTTTTGCCCTCCAACTTCGACTTCGGGTCGGTAGCGGGTTGGTCAGCGCCCTTGTTCGGCGTCGGGTTTCTTATTGGGGCCATCCGCCGAAACCCGTCGCAGCCGCTTCAAGGAATGCTCAATGATCATATCGAAATACTCGATTGAAATATCATCCCCGGTTTCGATCGTTACGCGACCACCTGCTTCAGTGTCCCAGTTCGACCACAATGAACCCTGGAGTCCACCGAACCATGGAGTTGCCTTCCCAAAATCAGACCCCTCCCAACTGTCCAAACGGTTGGCGGCCTGTACAGCGCACATTGCAGTTTCAGCTCTAAGAATTAATAACGGCTCTGCATCTGCCCGTCCGTACAGTGATCTCACTATCTCCAGAGCCATAACATTGTCGCCCTTCCAGGAAAAACCAATTGCTCTCATAAGCTGGACCTCAACAGACGTGCGAGCAGTGGCCGCGGAACTCACTTGCGCTTTATCGGCCATCTCTTGGGTTCGACCCCGCTCTGCTGATGAAAGTAGAAGTAGTATAATGGACAGGAGCGTCTTCATTTGCTTGCCGAACGATTTAGCGCCGCCGCAGGCAGGGCGCGGGTAGCGTGGTGGTCCGATGTAGCGCGAACCGCCCTGACTGTCGGTAGCCGCAACTTGTTAGGCTTTTTGGTCGGGTCCATGAAGGTGCTAAAATACAACACGCTTGTTCCACTCGACAGAATCAAAGACATGCCACTGCCCAAAGCGTTCGACACAAATAACAGCAACGTATTGATCGCCAAGTTTCCAGCGAACTTCGCGGATTAACGTGGTCTGACTACTTAAAGCGTTCGGCGGGAAGCGGAGATTCACAGGCGTGTAGAACTCTCCGCCAAGTTTGCTCGCAGGTGTAATGTCATCACTGATCGGCTTAGTGCCGAGAATCTGAAAGGCGTGTGAGAGAGACCTGCCTTCGAGATCCATGCGTTTCTGAACATCGGAATTGGAATCGATGCGCTGCTCGGTCACGCACGCAGAGAAAGCCGTGACCAATAATGCAGCAGTATATCGAAGAAAAAGAAGCCTGCGGGTATTCATGGGGAAGAAGAATAATTCGTAGAGAGGTTTTCATAGTATTGCCGAACGTTTTAGCGCTGCCGCAGGCAGGGTCCGGATAGCGTGGCGGTCCAATGCAGCTCCCGCCGCCCTGCCTGTCGGTAGCCGCGTCTTGTTCGCCGTGGTTCATCGTCGAGTGAGACCGAATGAAGGATTCCTCTTGTCGTGGCGTAATACCAGCACACGTATCCCCGTGGATGCACCCGCGCACGCTCAGCTACACTCAAGAAACTATCAAAAAAGCGGTCGGCGACTGTATCTGCAGCAGCGCCAGCGTAGTAACGGAGAATGTCACGCATGTCACGCTGGACGAGGCTATGAAAAATTACCTGCGACCCCACTATCGGCCAAGTCCCGTCCTAAATTCATTAAGGGACATTCCCAATGAGGGATCCCGATCAAGTTCGGCATCTCGTCTGATGGCCTCGGCTAGGCCACCGTCGTCTTCGTGCAACACTGCCGACAGTGAGCTTAATAAATGGGAAGCCAACGCAGCCCGCTGATCCTCTGGCAGTTGCATCGCTTGTTGCTCAATCTCAGCGAGAGTAACCATATTGGAACTCTAGACCGGACAGGGGGGTAAGCAAACCTCCTTTTTCTGGCGATCAGTTTATTATCCGACCGGTCGGGTATTCGCCACTCGCCACTCGCCACTCGCCACTCGCCACTCGCCACTCGCCACTCGCCACTCGCCACTCGCTTTTGCACATTCCCACGAAAAGCCCTTTGTGCTCCGGTCCGGAAGCGTTAGGTTTGCCGCCCTTTTTTCAATGAGCGCTAAACCTTTATTCATTCCCGGCCAACGTTTAGTGAGCGACAGCGAGCCCGAACTCGGCCTCGGGATCGTGCTCAAGGCCGAGTTCGGCCGCGTCGAGGTCTTCTTCCCGGCCTCCAGTGAACACCGGCAGTACGCTTTGGCCTCGGCCCCGCTCCGGCGCGTGATCTTCAAGGAGGGCGACCAGATCAAGTCCCATTCCGGGGAAAGTCTCTTGGTTGAATCCGTGGAGGAACGTGGTGGGCTGCTCGTCTACCATACCGACAAGCGCGAACTGGCCGAAGCCGAACTGTCCGATTCGATCAGCTTCAGCAAACCCGAAGACCGCTTGCTGGGGGGCCAGATCGATGACCTGCACACGTTCGGGTTGCGGGTCGATACGTTGCGTTGTCGGCATAATATCCGGAGATCGCCCGTGCGCGGGTTCGTGGGGGGGCGCATGGATCTTATTGAGCATCAGATGTATATCGCGGGGGAAGTGGCCTCGCGTCTGGTGCCCCGCGTGCTTCTCGCCGACGAGGTCGGGTTGGGCAAAACCATTGAAGCGGGGTTGATCCTCCACCGGCTTCACATCACGGGGCGCGCAGGCCGGATTCTGATCCTGGTACCCGAGCCGCTGGTTCACCAATGGTTCATCGAGCTGTATCGGCGCTTCAATCTTTCCTTCAGTATCTTCGACGAAGCGCGGTGCGAGGCGTTGGAAGCCAACAACCCCGAGACGAACCCGTTCCTGGACAGCCAATTGGTGCTTTGCAGCGTGGATTTGCTGACCGAACGGCCCGAACGGGCGGGCCAAGTGCTTGAGAGCGGCTGGGATCTTCTGGTCGTTGACGAAGCCCATCACCTCCAATGGAGCCCGGAACAGCCCAGCGTCCAGTACCTCCTGGTCCAAGCGCTCGCCCAGAAAACCCAGGGCTTGCTGCTGCTCACGGCCACTCCCCAACAACTCGGACCCGAAAGCCACTTCGCGCGCCTGCGTCTGCTGGATCCCGACCGCTACTCGGATTTGGCCCGGTTCACGGAGGAAGCCACCCATTACGAACACGTCGCCAAAGCCGTGGACCGGGTTCTCGACGGCAAAAGCCTGAGCGCCAAAGACCTCGACCTTTTCGGCAAACATTCGCCCCGGATCCGCCGTCACTGCGAAGAACTCATGGCCGGGGACGCGGATGCCCGTCCACGTCTGGTGTCCGACCTGCTTGATAGCTTCGGGACTGGGCGGGTCATGTTCCGGAACACGCGTGCGGCGCTCTCGGGCTTTCCAGAGCGCACAGCGTTGCTGGCCCCCTTGGACGCGGGAAAAGATCCCGAGGCGGTCCAAATCAAGTGGCTGGCAGCCAAGCTCAAGGAACTCGGGCAAGCCAAGGTGCTGCTCATCTGCAAGACGCGCGAACTGGTTGAAGCGACTTCTGAAAGGCTCCAGCGGGAGATGGCAGTCAATTGCGCCCTCTTCCATGAAGGCCTCACCCTGATGCAGCGCGACCGCAATGCCGCCTATTTCGCCGAAGAGGATGGGGCCCGGATCCTGATCTGCTCGGAGATCGGCAGTGAAGGGCGTAATTTCCAGTTTGCCCATCATCTGGTGCTCTGGGATCTGCCGGAGAACCCCGAGTTGCTCGAACAACGGATCGGCCGTCTAGACCGGATCGGACAGACCGCCACCATCCAGATCCATGTCCCGTATTTCAAGGGGAGCGCCTCCGAAGTGCTGGCCCGATGGTATCAGGAAGGGCTGAACGCTTTTGAAAAGAACCTCCACGGGGCGGCCCAAATCGCCGACCTCCTTGGCAAGGACCTCGAATCCCTCCTGGCCAAGTTCAGCGCCCCCAAGCTGGAGAAGTTCCTCGAACGCTCCCGCCAACAGCACGGTTCCGTGGCAAAAAAGCTCGAGCGCGGCCACGACCGGCTCCTGGAACTCAACTCCTGCCGGCCCGAGCGCGCCCAAGCCATGGTCGAGCAAATCCGTGGAATCGATTCCGGCGCGGAGTTTGAGACGTTTTTCGTCCGCTTGCTGGATCATTTCGGGGTGCAGGTGGAAGAACTCAGTGCTCGCAGCTACCTGCTGCAGCCCGGCACCTTGCTGACCGATGCCTTTCCCTCATTGCCGGCCGAAGGGGTCTCGGTAACTTTCGAGCGCAGCCGCGCCCTGAGCCGGGAAGACTTGGGGTTCATGAGCGTGGATCACCCGATGGTCACCGGAGCCATCGACCTGCTTTTGGGCTCGGAAGCTGGAAACACCGCTTTTGGGGTTTGGAAATCCAGCGAACCGGAATCGGTGATGTTGGAGATTTACTCGGTCATCGAATGCGTGTCCCCGGCGGCCTTGCATGCGGACCGATTCCTGCCTGCGACGCCACTGAGGATCGTCGTCGATCACGCGATGAAAGAGGTCACCGATGATCCCGGCCTGGCAAATGCCGTATTGGAGAAGGGGGATGTTTACAAACTTCTGGCTCGCGGGGTCGTGCGTAAGAAGATGATCCCCGGGATGCTGGAAAAAGCCAAACTGCTGACCAGCGAGCGGATGGAATTAATCGTCATGCACGCCACTGCGGCGGCCGAAGTCCGGCTACAAGAGGAGATTGATCGGCTCGAAGAGCTCAAGGAGCTCAACGACCACATCCGGCCGGAAGAGCTTGCGACAGCACGCCAGCAGAAAGGGGATCTCCTTGCGGCCCTCGGCTCGGCCCGGTTCCGGGTGGACGCCATCCGTCTGATTCTGCGGATGCCGGCTTAGGGGGGGGCTTTTATGTCCTTTGGGTCCCTTTGG
>JAYVTN010000061.1:0-5131 GCA_043788785.1 Spartobacteria bacterium
AGCCGGCTTGCCTCGGCTTCGGTGTGGTCTCGGCCGACGGGCAAAAGGTCTGGTTCGACACCAAGACCGAGGCCCGCATCGTTTTGTATCAGGGCCCAACTCCAATTGGGTATTTGGCGGCAAATGATCAGAAAAACTCGCAGCTTCTTCAGACCCGTGGCAGTTTTCCAGTAGCCCATGCCAGCTGCATCCATTGCCCGATCTTCAGCGCGGTACCCTCTAAGTTGGGGCTTTCCTTGCGCCCCCATTGGAATCGGAAAATCCCTGTTGGTTCACGCCGAATGCATGGACTGGATAGCTGCGGCTGACGAGAACAGCGTACACGCGATCGTTACGGATCCGCCGTATGGGGTCAAAGAGTATGAATCCGACCAAATCGATAAATTGCAACACGGGAACAGGGGAGGGACTTGGCGTCTGCCTCCCGTCCTAAATGGCGTAGAGCGTGCGCCCCTTCCGAGGTTCACGGCGCTGAGCCCGAAGGAGAGGGCGTCATTGACCACCTTTTTCACTGCTTGGGCTGCGGCATGCCTGCGGGTTGTTCGGCCTGGTGGGCACATGATCGTCGCATCAAACTCGTTCCTCTCCCTTGATGTTTTCAGCGCGATTTCTAGCAGCGGCTGGGAATTTCGAGGCCAAGTCATCCGCTTGGTTTCCACTCTGCGCGGAGGCGACAAACCCAAACTCCACGAAGCGGAGTTTCCCCTGGTTTGTTCTTTGCCTCGTGGGTCTTATGAGCCTTGGGGTCTGTTTCGAAAAGCGCTGCCTCCCAAAATGAGAGCCGGCGAATGCCTTCGTGAATGGGGGACTGGAGGTCTGCGTTGCCGTAAAGACGGGGGCCAATTTTTAGATGTGATTCCCAGCGAGCGGACGCCAAAAGACGAACGGGCTCTCTCAAATCATCCCAGCCTCAAACCGCTTGCTCTCATGCGGCAGTTCGTCTACGCGGCGCTTCCCGTTGGTGAAGGGTTGATTCTTGACCCATTTTCGGGTAGCGGCTCCACAATTGCCGCCGCCGAGTTGGAGGGCCTTAATGCGGTGGGGATTGAGCGGAATCCAGGATATTTTGGAGGATCTCTGGAGGCAGTTCCAGCTCTTGTCGCCCTCCGTCAAGATCCTCAGCTTCAATTGGTTGTTTGAGGCGCGATAGGCGCGGGTCCTTGTAGATCCAGTTCTGCACCATCTTTGTGTAGCCGGATTTTAGGACGGCGGCTGTGATAGTACGTTTCGAGTTCTCGCCACGAAGTGAAAGCTTCCAATCTTCTTCTTCAAGCTGAGCCCCGAAAACTTCAATGAAGGCGAACGGGATGGGCGGCAATCCTTCTGATGGATCCGGCGGTCGGGAGGAGGCGAAAACAAAAACCAGGAGCCAGCATTTTTCAGCGTTATGGCCCTGCCAACCTTTGCGATAGCGTGATCCTTTGATTTCAATGCCTTCGAGGGCGTGCTGTACACTGTTGTTGGTGAACAAGCCGACGGGGACCAAGTCCGGATGCCCGTTGTGATACCGATTCGAAGCCAGCGTTGGGCAGACTCGCGGAATCCCCGCTTTGCAAAACTCGCCGACAATCGACGAAAAGTTCGCCTGCATGATCACCGATTCAAAGCGGGGCATTTTATTCTCCGCCATCCTTGCATTGATGGGCCCCAAGAAGTCGCAAAAGCCACCCATCGCCGCCTTGATGGCTTTGATTGTGAGCCCGTATGGCAACACGCAGTGCGGGTTGAATCCGGCACTAACGGGGCGCTTGGGTGTAAAGGAGAGGACTGAAGCCGCCTTGATGGGGCTAAGCCAGGGGATGTTAAACCAAGACATGCACCGCGAGGGTGGGGAACACTTCCCCCGGCATCAGGGCCGTTGTTAATGACCACTCGGAAGCCACTTCCAACCTCTTGCCTTTTTGTCAGTTCAACCAAGCCAAAGCGCAGGCTGTCTTGGACCGGTTGCTCTCCACCCCGTCTCGCGACGACGTAGTTACCAATCCATCACTGGCGCATACAGCCAACTCGGCAGACGGGACTTTCACCCACTTGATAACCGGCTTTCCCGGCGCACGGCCGAGATAAGCTGCTGGTCCGCTGAAGAAACAGCTAAAAGCCGAAAGCTGAAAGCTGAAACGCCCGTGTAGCCGGTGGACCGGCTTGTTCTGTAATCAAAATCCGGCCCGGATCTCGAGTAGGACCTCGTTGATTGCTCCTCGCTCGGGGGTCTCCGGGAGAGCGCACCGGGCATAGGCCTCGTGGACCTCAACAAGCTTCCGCTCCGCCGCGCCCACGATCTCCTCGTAGTTGAACTCGCCCGAGCGCACCTTCATGAGATATTCGCGCTCGGGTCGGCGCACACGGAGGATCCCTTCAGAGGCGATCTCGCCTGCCATTTCCAGCAAACGCAGGGTGTGCAGCAGGTTCTTGGAATCGTACCCGCGCCCGTGGTCGCAGTTGGTCTGATAACGCGCCTCGTTGCGCAGGCTTACCCACTCCCAATATTCCCGGTGCGCCGTGCAATGGGCCTTGAACGCGTCCTGGTTGCAATACATCCACGCCAGAGGCACGGCCCCTTTGGGCACGCTGCTAAAGACCAAGGCATCGGGATCCTTCCCGGAAACCAGCCCCCGTAAAGCCCCAACCGCGCCATAGTAAAGCCCATGCAGACCTTCGGCACGCGGGATGGCAGTTAACCCGCACTGCTCGGGACTTAGTCCCCGGGCCCCCAACCATTCCAGGATAGGCACGCTGCCCTGGCCTTCGGGAACATGACAGAAATCCAACAGGCCTTTCCGGGTCTCCGGTTGTGGATTGACGATCTTTTTGTTCAACCCGCGCGCCTTCCGGATCTGGCCCATCGCGTACTCGGCGAACGTGCGCCCACACAGCTTGGAAAGGAAAAGTTCGGGCCGCAGCTTCCTGTAGAGCGGGTGCTGGAACCGGACACAATCGACCGGCATCGCCAGTAGTTCGAGGGCATTGGGATTGTTCTTGAGCAGCAACTCCACAAACCGGCCGATCTCGTAATAGACCCGGTCATTGCGCTCGTCAGCGACTTGCTCGACAGAATCGAGGCCTAGCAGGAACTCCGCCGGGGCAACGAATACACCACGCCAGTCCTCATCGGACCCTGCCGTAGAGGTGCCGTAAGCGTGGCTCCCAGCAATTGTGTCAAAAAGCAGGCAGTCGGGGTGACGGACCCGCTCTAAAGTGAATTCCTCGCGCCGGACCGGGTGACCGCTTCGCAATTGCATGCCTACCAGGGACTCCAGCGTACCAGTCCCAGAGGGTCCGTGCGGGAGGGACACCACCGAGACCTCGATCTCTGCTAGGCGCCTCTGGAGATAGCCGTCGAGGACGGCCACGCGCTCCATTCGCTCGCTCTCCTCGGTGCGGGCTTTAAACGCTAGCAACCCAGGGATGAGCGCCCGCACATCCTCCGGCAACAACCCGAGCATCTCTTGGAAAGCTACCGGCGCGATCCCCCGTCCCTGCTCTACCCAGGTCGCAGCCAGAACCGCCCGCAGGCCGTACAGGTAGTCCTTCGCCCGGACCCGCTCTGCATCGAGTTTCCCGCGAATCATCTGCTTGGCCAGTCCACGGTAATGGTCCACGGATAAGCGCGGTGAAAAAACCGCACTGGCCGCCGACCGCCAGCGATCTAAAAACCCCGGCGCCTCCCGGTAAACGATAGGCGAATGCAACCATTCCAAAAGGGTGCCGTTGGATTTTGCCAATAATCGCGCGGCTTTTCGCAAGTCCCAGCCGCCCGCGTCCAAGAGCTGCTCCAAGGGCAGGTCAATGGATTCGAGCCCCGACTCCAGGAGGAGATAGCTGGAGCGGGAACGGCGGAAGATGAACCGGATATCGTAGTCGCTGTCCGGGGAAGCGAAGCCCCAAGCGCGGCTTCCCGATTCGCAGGCATACAGGATCTGCACGGAATGGGTGGCCTCGACACGACCCAGAAGCTCCTCGATGGCACTCGATACGGCCAACTCTACTCGGGGGCCACCTTCCGGAATTGTTGGACCTTGAAGAGTCATGTCGGAAGCTACCCATCATGGGAGCCACAGGTCAAACCGGTGCCCATGCGTCCCCACGGCTATACAGGGCTATGCCCCGCGCGCCGGGTCACAAGCAAGGAGCGGCAGACGGTGTTCCACGGGCTGGAAGCCCGTGCCACGACCGCATCAACCGCTTCCGCTTCCTTGCGCATCGGAATCGATCCCTTTATAAGCAACCCTCCCTATGGCCGAAGATCGCAAAACTCCTGAACAACGCGCACAAATGACCGACCTCGAGCGGTTGCGCCACTCTGCCGCCCATGTGCTGGCCACGGCTATCCTGCGGGTCTGGCCCGAAGCCCAGTTTGCTGCGGGCCCTCCGGTAGAAACCGGCTTCTACTACGACCTCGAATTGCCCCACCGGATCTCGCCCGAAGACTTTGCTCGGATCGAGGAGGAGATGAAAAAGGAGGTCAAAGCCAACCACGTCTTCGAGCGGGTGGAGATCTCCCGTGCGGACGCTTTGGACATGGCCCGACGCGGTGAATTAGCCGCGCTCGCCAGCCGTCCAGAGGCCAGCAAGTTCAAGCTGGATATCATCGAAAATATCCCCGAGGGCGAAACCATCACCCTTTATCGAAACGGTGAGTTCACCGACCTCTGCGCCGGCCCCCACGTCATGCGCACCGGGAACATCGGGGCTTTTAAGCTCACCCACGTGGCCAGCGCCTATTATAAAGGCGACGAACGCAACCCCCAGCTCCAGCGCATTTACGGGACCGCGTTTAAGAACAAGACCGAGATGGAGGCTTACTTCACCATGCTCGAGGAAGCCAAGAAGCGGGATCACCGCAAGCTGGGCCGCGAGTTGGAGCTGTTTTGTTTCGATGAAGACGTAGGTCCCGGCCTCCCGCTCTGGCTTCCCCGCGGCACGGTGCTCATCGAGGAACTCGAGGGCTTGGCCAAGGAAACCGAGTTCGCCGCCGGCTATGACCGGGTACGCACCCCCCATTTAGCCAGGGAGAACATGTATCTGACCAGCGGGCATCTGCCGTACTACGCCGAGTCCATGTTCCCGCCCATGGAATTGCGCGAGGAAGGCGCCCCGGAAGGCACCCCTTCGGATCGGTACTACCTCAAGG
>JAYVTN010000062.1:0-5789 GCA_043788785.1 Spartobacteria bacterium
TGGATCTGGTCGACGACCGCATTGATACGGGCTTCGATCCCGGTCTTGAGGATGTCTTTCTGTTTGGCGTAATCATGGCAGCAGCCGCCGGTTACCAGCAGGATCTTGAGGGGCTTGGGCGCTTCGGAGGCAAAGCTCACACTCGAGGTGATTGCCAACGTGAGACCCAGCAGAATGGGGAGAAGTTGTTTTTTCATAGGTAAGTTGAACCCTCCTTGTGCCCGATGCAGCCTCAGAGCGGAAGCGCAGAGGCTCGCCCGGGCTGCTTTCAGGAGAAGATTTGGCGCGGGTTGCGTTCCAGGTAAATTTGAGTTTCTTCTATAAATAGCGGTCCGAAATCAGTGAGTTTCTGCTGGCCGACCCCGGGTAGCTGCCCGAAATCCAATGTCGTGGTGGGATAGGAGCGGGCCATTGCACGAAGGGTTACGTCCGAGAACACAATGTAAGCGGGCACATTGCGTTCATCGGCAACGCGCCGGCGCACGGCACGCAACCGGTCAAAGAGGATTTCGTCGCATTCGATCTCCCCTTGCCGGGTGCGCGGCTTCCGGTCGGCAACCGAAACGGGCTTGGTGAGAACCAGTTTGGGACGTTCCTTCAGGAAATTGAGCCCTTCAGCCGTCAGTTCCACCGTCGCGAATTTCTCGGCCGATTGACGCAAAAGGCCCATCCGCACCAATTCCCGGGCGATGGCTTGCCACTCGGCCCGCTTCATCTCTTTGCCCACGCCGTACGCAGAAACCTGTTCGTGGCCCCATTTCCGCACAGCTTCCGTATCGGCCCCGGTTAGCACTTCGGTGATATGATTGAGCCCGAAACTGAAGCCGCTCTTTTGTCGGACCCGGAAGACGCAGGAGAGGAGCTTTTGGGCGGCCAAAGTGCCCTCGAAAGTCTCCCGGGGATTCAGGCAATTATCGCATCCCGCGCAGTTCTCATGGGGAAAAGTTTCCCCGAAATAGCGTAAAAGCTCCGTGCGCCGACACTGGGAGCACTCGGCAAAGTGCACCATTTGGCGTAATTGCTCGCGGGCAAAGCGTTGTTCGACGGGATCGGATTTTTCGTCAATAAAGGCGGTTTGCTTGACCACATCGCCCGCGCTGAAAAGGAGCACGCAATCGCTGGGAAGCCCGTCGCGACCGGCCCGGCCGGTCTCTTGGTAATAGCCCTCGATGTTCTTGGGCAGGTCATAGTGGAGAACAAAGCGCACGTTGGGTTTATTGATCCCCATGCCAAAAGCGATCGTGGCGCAGATGACCCGGATCTTGTCGCGCAGGAAGAGATCCTGGTTCTTGCCCCGCTCCTGGTTGGAAAGCCCGGCGTGATAAGCTTTGGCGCGAATCCCGTGTTCCTCCAACCGGTTGGCCACACTTTCCGCCGCCTTGCGGCTGGCGCAATAGATGATGCCACTTTCCTCGGCCCGCGAGCGCACAAACTTGAGCACTTGATCAAAGGGACTGGCTTTGGGCAGCACCCGGTACGTCAGGTTGGGGCGGTTGAAGCTGGCGACGTAACAGCGCGGGGCCCGGAGTTGGAGGTGCTTGATGATGTCCTCGCGCACACGGTGGGTGGCGGTGGCCGTGAGCGCTAAGACCGGGACGGTGGGAAAAGCCTCTCGCAACTGGGACAATTGCCGGTACTCGGGCCGGAAATCGTGGCCCCACTCGCTGACACAATGGGCTTCGTCGATGGCAATTTGGACAATGTTCCAGCCTTTGAGCGTCTCCAGGAAACTGGGTAAGAGCAGACGTTCGGGCGCCGCATAGAGGAGCTTGAATTCTCCCCTGTGAAGGCCCCTGAACCGGTCGCGCGCCTCGGAGGATTCCAGGGTGGAGTTCAGGAAGGTAGCCGCCACGCCGCTGGCCTGGAGGGCGTCTACCTGGTCTTTCATGAGTGCGATCAGGGGGGAGACCACGATGGTGAGTCCCTCCCGCAGCAGCGCCGGCAATTGGAAGCAGAGCGATTTACCGCCGCCAGTAGGCAACAAAGCGAAGACGTCTTCTCCCGCCATGGAATCCTCAATGATCTGCCGCTGCAAGGGGCGGAAGGAATCATAACCAAATGTGCGCTTGAGCACGTTCAGCATCGGATCGGAATTGGCCATGGTTTCAATGGGAGAATTTTGGGGCGGCATGGGATTCTTTTTACTACAGAGGACTCCCGGTGCTTCCTGTGGCAGAAAAGAACCCTCCTTCTGACCCGGAAATAGATAGCGGTCCAAAACAGACGGCGTGAAATTCTGCCGGGCGAACCCGAGGGGTTTCCAGAACGTAGCCGCGGGTCAACCGCAGCGACAACCCCGGAGCCCGATCAAAACAAATGTTCACCGCGGAGGGGTGACAGACATGGCCCTCCCGATCCGCCCCTTCATGCTTCATACTTCGTACTTAATCAAAGGAGTTACCCGTTACGGATGGGAGGCGGCACCAGGACATATTGCATGCCGGCGGCTTGGGCTGCGGAGATACCGGTGGCGGTGTCCTCAAAAACCAGACAGCGTTCCGGGGAAACCCCCAAACGCAAGGCCGCTTCCAGGAAGGGATCGGGCGAGGGCTTGCCCCGGTGGTAATCCTCGGCCGTGACAATGGCGTCAAACAACTCTGCGATGCCCAGCGCTCGCAGGGTGGTTAATACAATGCGCCGATGACCTCCGGAAGCCACTGCCATCGGTTTCTTCCCGTGCAACCTCTTGACCAGACTGACCACGGGCTCGATCGCGGCGACTCCCGGGCTCAGCTCCAAGAAGATGGCTTCCTTGCGCATCACGGTGGACTCCACGCTCAGGTTTAGCCCATGGCGTTCGTTGAGGAGTTCCACAATGCGCGTGGTCGGTACGCCCCCGAGTTCATAGAACATGGCCTCGGGAAAGCTGGCAGCGTGTTGCCCCAACGCCGTGCACCATGCCTGGTAGTGGGTGGGCATGGTATCCGCCAACGTTCCATCGCAGTCGAATATGTAGGCCCCAAAATCTCCCGGCGGGATTTGCAGGGTCGCTTCTGTAGGTAATGACACGGCGCGGAAAGTGAGCCGAGGAGGTGCTTGGGTGCAAGAAAAGACCAAAAATGCCAAGCGGCCGGAACCTGGAGGGTTCCGGCCGCTTGAGAAACCAATGGTGAACCGGGATTATTTCTCGGTGGATTCGCCGGCCTTTTTCCAGCCTTGGATGCCCTTGGCGTAGTGCTTGACGTTGGTGTATCCGAGGGCTTGGGCAGCCTTGGCTCCCTCTTGATAGGCCCCGCAATGTTCGTTGCCGCAATAAGCGACCACCAAGGCGTTCTTGTCCTGAGGCAGTTTGGAGGCCAGATCCGCTTTACTGCTGGCAAAGTCGATCGCCCCGGGGATATGCCCGCCTTTGAAGCTTTGGGATCCATTGACATCGATCAATGTGACTTTCTTGGCTTCGATAGCTTGCTTAAGTTCGTCGTGGCTGATGTCCGCGATTTCGCCGGCAAAGAGCGCCAGAGGGGCCAGTACCACGGCAAAGAAGAAGGCAGAGAGGGTTTTCATAGTCCGCGCAGTGTAATCCACGATCAGGATGCGTCAACTGCCCGCAGGAATGGGCTTTTGGGCCGCCCGGGCCCCCGGCGTCGGATGGCAGGTCAGCCGGCCAGTCAACCCCTATGCGGCGTTCTCTGAGAACGCACCCGTTTTCGATAACGTCGTTCCCAGGGTTGCACCCTGGGCTGGTATACGTTGGAGGCCACGGATTCCGACCGAACTTGCTGCTAAAAGCTCTTTATATGAAGGGGGAAGTTACGGTTAGATAAATGGCTTACTTTCCCTGATTGTTCCAAGTTATGGCCGAATTCAAATTTTTTTGTCCCAAATGCGACCAAAAGATCGGTGTGCGCTCCGATTCCGCGGGCCATCATATCGAGTGTCCCCGGTGCTCCAGTAGCTTGATCGTGCCCAGCTCCTCGGAGGCGCCGGTTGAGGCGCTTGCCGACCGGGCCCAAGAAGGAGCGCCGGGATCCCAGTCTCCGGGGCAAGCGGCCCCGCCAATCCCAAAGATTTCAGCGCCTACGGTAGCAGCCACGCCGCATAGCGGGGCTCCCATACCAACGGTGCGGGCGTCCGCTGGGACCCCGGTGCCAATGGCTAGACCGTCCGCCGGGGGCCAGGCGCCCACGATTAAGGCGTTCGCCGGGACTCCCATGCCAACGGTGCGGGCGTCCGGGGCGACTCCCGTGCCCGTGGCGGTCCCCCGTCCGGGCGGGGGAACTCCGGTCAGAGCTTCGGGAATGGTCCCGTCGGTCAGGCCGGTAGCCCGGGCTTCTGCCCCTGAACCCCAATCCGCGTTTCCAGAGCCTGGGAGCGCAGGCCTCGGGGGTTCCGTGCCAGAAGCGAACGCCGTTTCCGAAACGATCCCTGAAATCGTAGAGGCCCTTCCGCTCGCAAAGTCCGCCGCCGCGCCGACAACGTTGGAAGCCCAACCTCTGGATCCCTACGCAGCCGTTCCTGTGGATCCTGTCTATTTGCCCGAAGCGCTGGATTCGCTCGCCCTTGCAGCCGCGACTCCAGAGCCATCCACCGTGGTAGAACTTTGTGCTCCCAGCAGCGGGCAGAGCGCAGAAACGGCAGAAAACGCAGAGCTGCTGAGGGCCGAACGTGCTCTTCGGGACACGCACGAAAAGGAGATGGCCGCCCAAGCGGCCCAATTAGCGGTCCTCCAGGCGGAACTCCAGACGCTAACGGAATCCTCGGCCCCTATCTTTGGCGAATTGAAAGGGGCTCAGGAGGAACTTTCCAAGGCCAGAGAGATGGCAACCGCTTTGTCCAGTGAACTCGATGAGACCAAAGCGGAGCTGTTGAAAGCGCGTGAAACGGCTGGGTCGATGTTTGCGGAACTGACGGCGACCCGGGAGGAATTCCAGAAGTCCAAAGAAACGGCTGGAGCAAGTCTGGCCGAGCTGACTGCGGCCAAAGAGCGGCTCGAAGGGGTGCTGTCGGAAGCGGCGGATCTCAAGGCAGCCCTGAAAGTGGCCAGCGACAAGCATGCAGAATTGGAAACCGGCGCAGCGTGCGCCAAACAGGCGGTCGCTGAAGTGGCTTCTTGGAAGGCTAAAGCGGCTGAATGGCAGGCACAGGTCAGCGGCCTGCAGCAAGAGAAGGCAGCGGTTTCGGCGGAACGCGACGAACTCAGCGAGGAGGTTGGAAGGGTGTTGGCCATCCGTATGAGCCTCATCAAGGAACTGGATTCGGCACTCAACCGGGTGGACTTCGAGCACAAGAAACTCAAGGAGATTGGCGAGCGATTCGGCGAATCCGAGCATGAGCGCGTGGACCTGCTGTCCCAGATAAAGGAACTCCGGAAAGCGACGGCTCTAAGCGCCGAGGAGGCCCAATCCCTCAAACACCAGTTGGACAATGTCCACTTCAACCTCGCGATGGTCCGGGCGGAGCGGGACAAGGTCCGGCGCCAATTGGATGAGCTCGCGGCGGGGGATTCTGAAGAACAAGCTAAAAGCTAAACGCGGAAAGCTAAAACGTTGCCGGTCGGCTTTAACGCCATATCCTGCCTTCGCGTGCTTCGCGGGACTTTTCTTCGTGGCTTCACGTTGCGCTTTTAGATTTTAGCTTTCCGCTTCCATGCCAGACGTATCCGAGAGAAGGCCTTTGAGGAGTCGCGATGCCAAGGTCTTTCAGCGTCTAGCGGCTTGGCTGGCAGGGCAGGGGGCGAGCCCGGATCTCATCTCTCTTTCAAGTATTCTCTTCGGAGCGGTCGCGGCCGCCGGGTTCTTGGGCACCGCCCATGTCGAGGGATTCGCTCAACGGGTGTGCTGGCTTGTGGC
>JAYVTN010000063.1:0-5884 GCA_043788785.1 Spartobacteria bacterium
TCTGAGCCCAGTTGCGCGCCCAAGGAGGCCAGGACCTCCACTGAAAGGCCAATCCCGCAAAACTTGTTTAATCCCAAGAGAACCGTGGCGGCATCGCTACTGCCTCCGCCTAGGCCAGCCCCATGGGGGATTGCTTTGAAAAGAGCGATCTCCACAGCCGGATCACAGCCCGTGTGCGCGAAAAAGAGGTCGGCCGCCCGGACCACCAGGTTGTCGGGCCCGGTTGGGAGACTGGGGTCATCACACGTAAACCGCAATCCGCTCCCCTGGCACTTCTTGAAAGTCAGCCGGTCAAACACCGACACCGGACACATCAGGGTTTCGATCTCATGGAACCCGTCTGCACGACGGCCCTTTATCTCCAGAGAGAGATTGATCTTAGCGGGGGCCAGTAATTCCATGGTGAACTTCGGTCACGGGGACGCGCGCCCCGGTTACTCCGCGAAGAGGTATTTGAAGTCTTCGAGCGTCAAAGTCTGGGCGAACTTCTCTTCTCCAAGCACGTCCTCGGCCAAAGCACGTTTGCCGGTCTGCAACGCTCGGATCTTCTCCTCGATGCTGTCCTTGATCAGCAACCGGTAGGCGATGATTTTGCTTTTCTGTCCGATACGATGGGTGCGGTCGATCGCTTGGTTTTCGACCGCCGGATTCCACCAGGGATCGAAGAGCACGACGTAACTGGCGGCCGTCAGGTTCAAACCGAACCCGCCGGCTTTCAAGGAGATCAAGAACACTGCGGGGCCCTCATGAGCTTGGAAGTCCCGGACCAACGCTCCGCGGTTTTCAGTCCCGCCAGCCAGATAGAATAGCGGCCAATTGCGGGCCTCGATGGACTCGCGCAGGATGTCGAGCATTTCGACGAATTGCGAGAACACGAGCACCTTCTGGCCCTCTTCGATGAGAGGCTCGACGGTCTCCATGAGCGCATCGAGCTTGGCGCTGGACGCCTTGGACTCGGGCTTGACCAAGCGCGGGTGACAGCAGATCTGGCGCAACCGCATTAGCGAGGTGAGCACATGGAAACGTTCCTGGGAGAGCTGCTTCTGGGTGCTTAGGTGCAGGAGCATCTGCTGGGCGCGTTTGAGTTCCGCCCGGTAGAGGGTGTGCTGCTCGCCTTCGAGCTCGCAGTAGAGGTCTTCCTCGATCCGGTCGGGCAGATCTGTGGCCACTTGGTTCTTGGTGCGCCGCAGCACAAAGGGACGCACGCGCGCCGACAAACGCCGCCTTGCATGCGGATCCTCTTTGGAATCGTAAAGCTTGGCGAACTGCGCACGGCTTCCCAACGCCCCGGGCATCGCGAACGACATCAAACTCCACAGATCCAAAAGCCGGTTCTCGATCGGGGTGCCGCTCAAAACCAGGCGATGAGCCCCATTCAAGCTGCGCGCCAACTGCGCGGTTGCCGAACTCGGGTTTTTGATGAACTGGCCTTCGTCGAGAATCACGGCCAAAAACTTTACTTGGGTGAGAACTTGTCCGATGGAACGCAGCTGCGCGTAATTGATGACATGCAGATCCGCGCTGGCAGTCTGCTTGGGTAAGGCTGAAAGTTGGGTGCCGCCCCAAACGCGGACGCGCAATCCCGGATAGAAGCGTTCGCTCTCGGCCCGCCAGTTGTCGGAAACGCTCTTGGGACAAACCACCAGCGAGGGACGCAGCGCCTCAGCTCCCGGCAATTCGCGCAGCCACGCCAGCCAAGTCAAAGTTTGGAGCGTTTTACCCAGACCCATGTCATCGGCCAACACCCCTCCGAAATTGTTCTCCTTAAGATAAGCGAGAAAATGGAATCCATCCTTCTGATAGGGACGCAGGTCAGCCCGGATACAGGCGGGCACATCTGGGACGACACGGGCCTGCAATTCGGCCACCCGCCGCTCGATCTGGTCACATTGATCTTCGGGCAAGAACCGGCGTGCCGCTTTATCGGCAAGTTGTAGGGCGTGCAGACGCTGGGGTTCGCTGGAAAGGTCACTTGCGCTGAGGCCCAGGCGAGCCAGTTGTTCGTCATCGTTCCCGGTCAATTGGAACTCCAACCGCCGCCAGCCTTTGGTTCCCAAGCGAACCCATCCCCCGCGGGCGTCGAGCAGGAGCTTCAATTCTTCCTTGGTGAGCTCGGTTTCTGAGACATCCAGGACCACGCGCAGATCAAACCAATCCATCCCCGCCTCTTGGATATCCAGCCGCACCGAACCTGCCACTGCGTCCTTTTGGAAGGAGGCCAGCTCGCCCCCCAATTCAACTGGCACTTCCGGGGGCAACGATTTGAGCCAGGCCGAGAACGTATCAGCGAATTTCTTGGTGACCTTGAAATGCCAATGGGAGCGATGCTCGTCCCACTTCAAGCCGAGAGGCTCGAGAAGAACCGGGATCGCTGAAAGAGCCGTGCGATCATAGTAGATGCCTGCATCCGTGGGTTGTCCCTCGCCTTGAGCCCGCCAACCATCGGGCGTGAAGTCCATCTTCAGATGTTCGTCATCCGAGGTCGCAAGGGCTTCCAAGATACAACTTTCTTCTTTGGCTCCGGCCCAGGTGGGCTGGATATCGCATCGGATCCGCGGGCGCACCTCCACCGTCCGGATCTTCTCCAGCAACCGACTGGGAAGCTCCACGCCCAGACGCCGCAGGAAGCGCACACCATGGCCGCTTTCGATAGCTGTTGCAGGAATGGAGACTTCGGCGCCCGGGTCCAGTGCGCGGGCATCCACTTCGGGGCCCGTCCAGATAGCCGTTGAGGTCACATACAACGTCGGGGAGCCTTGCCCGATGAAAAGGAACGGACCCGCGGGAACCGACTCGGGCTCCATCAAACGCAGACTGTAATCCCCGGACTCGTCGGTGGGCACCACCAAGCGCCATTGCAAGGGCGCCTCAGGCCGCTTCAGGGGACGGCCGTCTTCAGCAACCAAACTGCTCGAAATCCAAGGCACACGGAGCACCTCGTTTAATATCGATTGGGCATCCGATTCCGCGTACCGCAAGACAGGTTCGAGTCCAAACTCGGCCCGTTCCACAAACCAGTGGCAGAGCAGCGCCGCTTCTGGCGTACACTCATTGGCGGGCACATTGGCCAAAGCCTTATATTGCGCGGCCTTGATCGGCACAAAATCGGCATCCCCTGCCCGGCGCCATTCGATTTGGATCGCCGTTTGCCCGAAGCGCAACCGTAAATCCAAGGCTCGCGGCGGTGCCACGGGGACATCCTCATGCAAATGGGATAGAAGCTTCTTCCAGCGCTCGATTTCCCGAGTGCGTTTCCATTGCTCTACCCTTTCGCGAACCGGTTCGGGATCGCTGACCGGCTCCATGAAAACCGGCACGCCCAAATCGCGATCCTGCAAGTAAACCGCCAGGTACAGCCAGAACTCGCGTTCAGTTTCTGGAAAAGCTGGCCAGATCGCCCCGCGGTCGCGCGTCGTGCCTGCGATTTTGAATCCAAGCGCTTCCCAATCATCAGTGAGCAATCCCCCATTCTTCTGGGCATTGCTATAGACCGTGGAGAGTGCCTTGAGATAGGCAACCTCTTCGGCGCTCAGTTTGCGGCGTAGATGGACTTCCAACTCCTTGGCAAATGGACTGGGAGCCAAGGACTTGGATGGCTCCGTTGCGGGGGTCGCTTTGGCTTCGTCCTCATTCGGACGGACAGGAGCCACGAGCAATGCCTTCATCAAGGCGTAGGCATGTCTGCATTGGGCTGCCGTACCGCAGCTGCATTGCTCAACCCATTTGCTACGGCTCCCTTCGTAAGCCAAGACCGTCCGATGGCACCGGGCCCCGGTGACTTCAGCGGAAAAACTGTCGGCTTGAGCCAACGGCTTGATGGCTTGGACGGCGTCTCCTACGAAATAGGCCATTCCTTTACGCGCTGTCGTAGGCGGAAACGCGCGCAAGAATTTGTGCGCGGAGACTCGGGCAGCAGCGGAGATTTCGAAAAACATGGAACCCTCGACTGTAGGGACACTCCGGGTACGAGCAAGCGCTCTGAGCAAATTTCTGGATACTATTTGCCAGAGTCCTTGGACGGGCGGCCAAGTGGAGAGCCCCTGAAGTGCCCTTTACCGAGCTCCAGCGCTGGATTTGTGGGATTCCTCACCGTCCCCGCTCCGGGTCTTAAGGTTGAATCCCGACCGCCAAATTTCGGTTCATGGGCTGGCAGCCCTTGCCACAGTGGCCTAACCTGCTTATTTGGTGCGCACGTTCCGTCTCAGGAAGGTGGGCACGTCCAGATCTTGACCATCCACAATGGTAGGTTCGCTCTTTTCGAAACGTCCCCGGGTAACCGGTTCGAACTGCATCTGCTCCTGGCGAACCTCGCGTTTGGCAGTAACGGCCTGCGCCGCTGTGGGTCGTGGCTGAGGGCGGGTTACGGCCACGGGCACCAGAACGGGGTCGGATTCGGGAGCAATGCTCTCTTCGGGATTCGCCCCCAAGGATTCCGCAGGCAGTTCAAGAGACACCGAAACCTCACGGGGCGCCGGCTCGACTGCCGCGGGGGGCTCCGGTTCGATGCGGCGTACAGCCATCGTAAGCATCGGGGCCGCTGCCGCGGCCGGGTCGGCTTCCAAAGAACTCAAGATCGTGACCGCCAGCCGATCGCCCATGCGGGGGTCGACCGCCGTTCCGAACAGGATTTGTGTGTGGTCGCTGATGTACCGGTTGAATTCTTCCATGAGGATCTGCACTTCGTTGAGTGTCAGATCCGGGCCTCCCGCGACGTTGACCAGCACGTGATGTGCATCCGTGAGCATCCGGCCACGGTCCATGAGCGTGCTCTTGAGGGCGCGCTCCAAGGCGACGTGAGCGCGATTGTCCCCCTCTGCCTCTCCAAACCCAAACACGCATCGCGAGCTCTGTCGGCGCAAGGCGGTGGCCAATTCATCGAAGCCAACATGCAACAAACCCCGACGGCCTACCATCAAGGCGATTGCCCGCACGCTCTGGCTGATGGTTTGGTCGGCAACCGCGAAAGCTTCCTGGATAGCCGCCCGCGGCGAGACGGCATCGCCCATACGGTCGTTCTCAAAGCAGATGACCACATCGGCCAATTCTTGCAACGCAGTGAGCGCTTCCTGGGCCTGGCCCATCCGCCGTTTGCCTTCAAAACTAAATGGGAGGGTAGCAAACACCACAAGCAACGCGTTCTGTTCCCGCGCGTAGGATGCAATCAGCGGGGCGGCTCCCGAACCCGTACCCCCGCCCAAGCCGACGCAAAGGAAGATCATGTCCGCCCCGTTGATGAGGGCGCGGATTTCCGCGGCGGACTCTTGGGCCGCCTGGTGCCCCAGATCCGGATCCCCGCCAGCGCCGAGGCCTCTGGTAATTGAAGCGCCAATCTGGAGTTTCTCGCCTGCCACAGAACCCGTGAGCGACTGGGCATCGGTATTGATGGCCACCAACTCAAATGCTTCGGCTCCATCGAGTTGAATCCTGTCGAGCGCATTAGCCCCTGCGGACCCCAGGCCGAGAATCTTGATGCGCAAATCGCTTCTGAGCGTCGTGGCGTGTCGTGGGAGTTCAATCATAACAGGGCACCGAGTCAGGGAATGGGGAGCTAGAAAAGGCCGAAAAAGGAAAACTTACGCCGGATCTTCTCAAAGAAGCCGCGGGGGCGCTCCCCTTGTAGGGACTGCGCATACTTGATGAGGCCGATCGCCGTGGAAAACTGAGGATTTTCAAAGGCAGAAGTAATGCCACTGACAGTGTGGGCGTGGGTCAAACGGACCGGCAAACCGAAGACTTCCTCGGCCAAGGTATCGATCCCTTTGATCAAGGAGCATCCTCCGGTGAGCAGGATTCCTGAACCCAATAGGTCCAGATAATTGGTCTCGTCCAAACGACGCTTGAGGAGTTCAAAACTCTCGCGCACCCGGCAGTAGACAATGGTGTT
>JAYVTN010000064.1:0-5328 GCA_043788785.1 Spartobacteria bacterium
GCCGTCGGGTCCTCGTTGATCGGGAACAGCTTGTAATCAGTGTCGACCCACGCCAACCGGAAGCGGGTGCCGTTGCGGGTATACTCCCCGTGATCGACCGGGTTGCGCCTCAGCACATCACTGCCAGCCACCGTTTCGTAAACAAGGAAATCATCGATCGCAAACCGGCCCTCCTCGACTATGGCACGGACCTCGGCAAAGCGGGCGTTCTGGTTCCACCCCCCCCCTTGATGGAAATAGGAGAACGCAAAAAAGCACGCGATAAAGAGGAAGAGTTCAATGCGCTGCGGGCGGGACATGGGCGACCATTGATAGGGAATTGCTCGCTAAACAATGCCCAATTGTGTCCGCAGGCCTCTACTGGGAGCGGATCAAAGAGCAGCTTGCAGGAGCCTTGCCCCCGCTCGGAGCGGCTCATCGAGCTGCGCCAGTGGGAATCGTCGGGCCCCATCGCCGAGACCAGATAACCTGCAAGACTGACCAGTTGCCCCCTGTGGAGACTGGCAATTACACCGGCCACGGCCTTATCGGCAGCGATCAGGTGCATGTTGGCGGAATGCATCACGATAGAGTCCGTCGGGATGGGGGGCTCCCGTTTCCAAGTATAAAAACACCATCGGCCGCGCTGGGACTCCAGTTGATCAATCACCGCTTGATCCGACATAGGGCCCCACTGTCAGCGACACCACCCCACGGCCACATCGTAGGGCACCAGACCTGCACGCGCGAAGATCAAACCTGCGGATGCAACGGCTAAACATCCCTTTCTGCGGATCGTCAGGCTTTACCAGACACCTAGCATGGGATTCCAGTCCATGAATCGCTTCGCGCCGCCCTGCTTGGTCCTTTGTGTCCTTGGTCCTTTGTTTTGTCCGGCCCGCCTAAAAAGGACACAGGGGACCTAAACGACCTAAGGGACCTAAAGCCCCGATGGCTTCCTCTTGGAGGCGGGGGTGGGAATCGAACCCACGAATGCGGCTTTTGCAGAGCCGAGCCTTACCACTTGGCTACCCCGCCGGGATAAAGAGGAGAGCGCACTCTACTGATCTTTGTGTCCGCGTCAACGCGGGATGTCACCCAATTCCGAGCCCGACCGATATTGGGAATTGGGGTAGAGAAAGATTGGGGTAGAGAAAGGAGTCGGCGGATCAACCCACACGCAGCGAGTTTCTGTCGTATCTGCGCAATCTCCGAACCCTTCATCCTTCATCCTTCACCTCTCCACCTTCGGCAGAAGTCCGGCGCAGCGATTGCTCGATGAGCCTCATTAGGCGCTGGCGACCGTCCTGATGCGGCGGTTTGGGACGCAAACTCAAGGCGAACGCCGCCCGCATCCGGCGACACTCCCGGATGTGCTCCTCGGCACGTTGCCCGTACATCTTCCGCCCTAGCTGGAACGCCTTTAACTCCTCGCCATCCAATGCCCCGATGACGTGTAACCGCGCTAGGTTCTCGAAAGATTCAAAACTCATCTCTTAATCCTTTAAGCCCGTCGGCCAGTTTCTTGAGCCCCAGTTCCAGCCGGGTCTTGATGGTTCCCAATGGAATGTTGGTGTGGGCGGCGATTTCGCGCTGGCTCATGCCTTTAAAGAACGCCATGTCGATGGCCTCTTGCTGGGCCGGGGGCAGCAGGGCAATGATTTTTAAGAGCATATCGCGGAGATCTGAAGACTCAATTTCCTGGTTCACTGTATTACGCGCCCAAGCCTCGGGCTGCTGCTCGGTCTCGCGCTGAAGACGTTCCTCGGCCCGCGCATAGCTCTGGCGCTTGCGCAAACGGTCAATGGAGCGTCGCCGGGTAAGGGTAACCATCCATCCCAAGGGCTTGCCCTTATCCTGGGAATAATTGCGGGCATGGTTCCAGAGCTCCACGAAGATCTCCTGGAGGAGGTCGTCGGACTCTGCCTCGTTATGGATAATCCGCATGATCAGGGCTTTAAGAACGGCACTATAGCGGTCATAGAGCGCCGCCAACGCGCATGGATCCTGTTGCTGGACGGCCCGCATCAAATCTTCGTCACTGGGCTCCGCAGCGGGCTCCGCAGTGGACTCAGTAGGCTCGACTGCAACGCCCCCAGGCGATCCGGACAAGGCGTCATCGCTCATATTCGAAAACCTAATCGGAGCGCTCCGCGTCTCCGGCCGTGTCCGGGTAAAATCTCCCCTCGTCCCTTTTCCGGTCGTCTTCGTACCTCAAGGCTCTTTTGATGGACGCAGGACGGATCAGGCCGTTGGCCATCCAGAGTTCATGCAAAGTCACCCAACCGCCCACTCCCGCATTGATCCCCCCCTGAGGAGCCGCTACGGTGCGCGCCCGCTATGAGCTCGCTAAACCGAAAGTTCCCGCAATTACTTCCCGCCCCGATCCGAAAGAACATGCGGGTCGACGACCTCATCGACACGACTTTCAAAGCCTACAACGGAGGCCGCTTGGCCGAAGCCTGCCGACTCTTTACCCAAAAAATGATTGCCGGCACCGGCACGGTCGGCATGTCCCTCACAGGCGCCTTGACCCCTGCCGGACTGGGCCGCTCTGCCATCGTGCCCCTCATGAAAGCGGGGTTTGTGGACTGGATCATCTCCACGGGCGCGAACCTCTACCACGATCTCCATTACGGCTTGGGTATGAAGCTTTACGCCGGCTCGCCTTTCCTCAATGACGTCGAACTGCGCCGGGACGGCATCATCCGCATCTATGACGTGCTCTTTGACTACGATGTACTTCTGGATACCGACGCTTTTGTGCGCCAAGTCATCCAGGGCCCGGAGTTCCAGCACACCATGGCCACCGACGAGTTCCACTACCTGCTCGGACGCTATGTCTATGAGCGCGAGAAAAAGCTCGGCATCAAGGAAACCAGCGTGCTCAGCGCGGCTTACCAATATGGGGTCCCTATTTTCACCAGCTCGCCGGGAGACAGCTCCATCGGCATGAACGTGGCTGCCATGGCGCTGCGCGACTCCAAGCTGCTCATTGACGTAAACCGGGACGTCAACCAGACTGCGGCAATCGTCTACGCCGCCAAATCCAAGGGCGAAACCTCCAGCGTGTTCATTCTCGGAGGCGGGTCGCCCAAGAATTTCATGCTCCAGACCGAGCCCCAGATCCAGGAAGTCATGGGCATCGAGGAACGCGGCCACGATTATTTCCTCCAATGCACCGATGCGCGCCCCGATACCGGCGGCCTCAGCGGGGCGACGCCGGCCGAAGCCGTTAGCTGGGGCAAGATCGATCCCGACAACCTGCCCGATTGCGTGGTCTGTTATGCCGATTCGACCATCACGCTGCCCATCATCACCGCCTATGCCCTGAGCAAAGCGCCCCCGCGCAAACTCAAACGGCTTTATGACCGGCGCGATGCCCAGTACGCCGCACTTCGGGAACAATATTTCAAGCACGGCCGAGTCGAGAAGATCCAACACCGCACGGACCTGGCCAAGAAGGCGCCCAAGCGGGGCCGTTCCGGACGTTCAGTCACTGCCACCAAGCGGTAATGCGGGCCTGCAGGTCGCGCCAGGGATTTTCCCCACGCACCGGCCCACCCTTCCCCTCTTACCGACACCGGGGATCACCCATAACAAACACTGATGCGAGTTCTCAAATATAGCGATCCGGGCTTCCCCAAAGCGCTGGCCAGCTTGCAACGTAAATCCGAGCCTCACCCGCAGGTCGAAGCCACGGTGCGCGAGATCCTTGCCAATGTGCGCCGGCACGGGGATGCCGCCGTGCTCGATTACTGCGTTAAATTCGGGGGACCCGCGTTGACGGCCCGGCAGATGCGGGTCCAGAGAAAAGCCAGCGTGGACACGGCAACCGCGCAGGCCATTGCAACCGCGCACGCCAATGTTTTTGCGTTTGCCAAACGCAGCCTGCGCAAGAACTGGAGCGGCAGGAATGCACAGGGGGCCCGGGTCGGCGAACGCTTTGACCCCTTCCAACGAGTGGGCATTTACGTGCCAGGCGGGACGGCGCCGCTGGTTTCCACGGCCGTTATGACAGTTACCTTGGCGGCTGCGGCCGGGGTTCCGGAGATTGTGGTGGCCACCCCGGCGGACGCCACGGGCAAGGTCAACGAAGCTCTCCTGTACGCGCTCCAACTCGCTGGGGCCAGCGAGGTGTACGCAATCGGGGGGGCCCAAGCCATTGCGGCCCTGGCCTATGGCACCCGCTCGATCCGGGGGGTCCAGAAAATCTTCGGACCCGGCAACGCCTATGTGGTTGAAGCCAAGCGCCAGGTGTTCGGCAAAGTCGCGATCGACCTATTGCCAGGGCCGAGCGAGATCATGGTGCTGGCCGATGCCACAGCCAATCCCGCATGGATCGCCGCCGACCTGCTCGCGCAGGCCGAGCACGGCAAAGGCAGCTCCATCCTTTTTGTCACCGATTCGCCCAAGCAACTCAAAGCGGTGGGTTCCCAATTAACGAAGCAGCTCCAGGCGCTCACCCGGCAAGAACATCTGGCAGGGGTTTTGGAGAAGGAATGTGCCCTGGTTCTCGTCAAGTCCCTCCAGGACGCCGTGTCCATTGCCAACGAATTTGCACCGGAACACATCTCCATTGTTGCCAGTTGCGAGGAAGAATTGGCGGCCCGGGTCGTCACCAGCGGTGCCATTTTCCTGGGCGGCTACTCACCGGTTGCGGCGGGTGATTTCGTGGCGGGACCCAGCCACACGTTGCCCACTGGCGGGGGAGGCAAATCGTTCCCGGGTCTCATGGCGGACATGTTCCAGCGCCGCACGAGCATCGTGCGTTACGACGCGGCCGCGTTGCGCAAGTCGGTACCGACCATTGCCCAGTTCAGCGCCTTGGAGGGCTTGGATGCGCACGGCCGCAGCGCCACGATCCGTCTGGGCAGCTAGCCCGCCATTGGTACGACCCGCAGGCACCGGAAGCGGCAGGAAAGCAGGGCACGGCAATTGCCCCAACCCGGAGGGTTGAAGGAAAATAGCCCCGGGTTCCCAACCCGGGGAGCGGCGCCGTTTCTCGACACCGCCCCGGAGGTCGCGGGGGAAGCCCGGGCGGTAAGGTTTTTCATCAATCTACGGGGTGACGTTCCCCGCCGCATCCGGGGCGGGTTCTCTACGTGACAAACCCCAGCAAAGATCCAGCCACCCTGCTAACGGCGCACTTCATCCTAAATCCGGCAGTGAGAGGCGCGGGGTGATCGGCCCCAAACCCGCCCCCCACCCTGACCCAACGGGCCCCATCCCCCCTGATAAAGTGGCAGACACGAATGGCACTAAGATAACGAAACTCTAGGATTTGGTTTCTTGGATCTGCTGCGGCGGGGGACGTTACCGGTTTGCGCCCGGGGTTTTACCAAAAGA
>JAYVTN010000065.1:0-1724 GCA_043788785.1 Spartobacteria bacterium
TGCTCTCCCGGTTCTCGTCTCGGGATGACTTGGACTTTCACCTGTTGATTTCATGTATGTACACTCGCACTGGCATGGGCTTCCAGCCCATGAACGCCGTCCTTCTGCAGCGCTTAGGTGTCCATGGGCTGGAAGCCCATGCTACATGAACGCCGTCCTTCTGCAGCGCTTTAGGTGTCCATGGGCTGGAAGCCCATGCTACATGGCGCTCAGTATGGCTTGGCGATGATCCGGCGGGTCGGATCCAGGGCTGCTGTCGTGTGGAATATGTTCGGCGGGGTTACCGAACGCAGTTCGTACCCTTTAAGCACGAACTCCGGATAAAACCCGTTGCTCGCTGGCTCATAGACGGTTTCGCCGGAGAAATTGCCGTATATCTTGTACTCGTAATTGTTGTCAGTGCCGAGTTGGCCCTGATCGCGGTCGGGCGCCAACTTGGTTTGCTCGTTGAGCATCACCAGCTTGGCACTCGACCATGGTTGGCTAGGACTGCGCACGTAGCCCCAGAACTTGTAATCCACTTTGTAGAGGCGTCGGCCAATGAAGTACGGCCCAGGGGTCTCCGTCTTGATATTGGATTCCATGGCCGCGCGAGCCGCCTCAAGACTTCGTCCGTCTGTGGTTTGACAGCCGGCAAATACCGAGGCTGCCGCGGCAAGGAGGAGAAGAGGTCCGGTGGTTTTCATAAAATTGGAGCGATCAGCGGGATCCCGATTTCCGCGAGATAGGGGGCAAACCAGGCATCCAGAACGGCCTCATCGCGTGAGGCCGGAGGGGTGATCCCGTTGAAAAGATACCAGTGCTCGGTGTGGCCCACCGACTCGCCGGGTGCCAGATCCCGTAGCGGACTGAGCGATTCCAGTTCGATGAAATCCTTCTCGGTGAAGGTCTCAAAGTTGCAGCCCAAATCGGGATACGTGGCGCCTGGCTCTGCCACGAGGGTTTTGACGAAGAACGCGCCCGGCAATAGATAACCGACCCAACGCTGGGTGTGCAGAAGGCCCAGCTTGGTTGGGGAGCCGTCGGACTTGGGTTCCAGGGTGAAGTATTTGCGTCCGAATCGCCAACGCGCGTCGGTGAAATCGGTAAAGCTCCAAGGCACGATGACCCGGTCGGGCAGGAACTCGCGGCCGGGCGGGCCTTTGCCATGAAGGCCCAGGGGCGGTTGGGGAATGTATTCGACGCCGCCCGGCGCCATGACGCTCAAGGCCCAGGCCGCCACACGGGTGGGCTCGGAGCCCTCATTGGTGAGCTGATGCTCGATGCGCACCCGGCTGCCCTGGGGATCCAGGGTGAGCGTCATGGACTTGCGGAGCCGCCAGGGAGCGGTCGCGGGCTTGGCGACACGCAACCCATAGTCGCCCTCAAAGGCGTACTCCACCGGGCTGTTGTCGGGTTCATAGGAACGGGCCTCTTCAGGCGCCGTCCACAACCGGTGTCCGCCGCGCACCCTGAAGCCCTCTTCGCCTTGAGTCCCAAGCTGCCCGGCTTGCGGCCCGAGCACGTTCTGGCCGTCCAGCGCACGGTAGCTGAGGATGCGCGGCCCGACATCGAGGGTGACCAGAAGCTCGACCGAGTCGTTGGAAAGCCGGGCGCAGTTTTCCCAGCCGAATGCGGCAGATTTAAGAATGGGCATTGGTCTGTTCGCGCACCCGCGCCAGCAGGGCCGGCTGGCGTTGGAGTTGAGTCGTGAGCGCCTCGATGGCGCGCAAAGTCGTCGGGCT
>JAYVTN010000066.1:0-3297 GCA_043788785.1 Spartobacteria bacterium
CCCGTCCAAGAGCTCGACAGTCCCCGTGCCGATACCCGCATCGTGGGTACGAACGTGACCTTTTCCGGAACCTCCAAGGATAGCCAAGGCGTTGGCCGCGTCGAATTGCGCCTCAATGGGATTCTCATCCAGACTCTCAAGCCCAACGGGGTGAGCACCGATTTCTCTTGGAGCCTCGATTGGATTCCCAAACAAGGAACCAACACCGTGGTCGTCCACACCTTCGACCTCCTCGACAATGAAGCCGATCCGATTATCCGCACATTCCGCTTCGTTAATATGCGCCCGGAATTGGCCGGGACCTACAACGGCCTGGCCACCGCCTCGGTTGATGCCCCGACGCCCTCGGATGCCGTGGGATTGATCAAGCTCACGGTCCTGCCGTCGGGCAAATTCTCCGGCAAGCTGACCCTGGGCGACTCCGCAAGTGCAGTTCCATTGACGGGGACCTTCGATAGCGACGGGACTGCGAAGTTCGCACGGGACGCAATGGGCGCCCGGTTGATACTGCGGGCTGGCAAGCCGGCGCTCGCGCTGACACTGACGGTGGATACTGCGGGGAACGATCGCATTACCGGGACGTTGTACGAGGGCGCGACAGCGATCGCCGACGTAGGCGCGGACCGGGCATTGTACACCGCTCGTACAAATCCTCCGGCTCCGTACATGAATGTGCCCCAAGCCTTGCGGGACCCGCTTACCAATAAGGGCAAGTATACGGCTGTCTTCCAAGCCAAGACCCCGGGCCAACAAGGCTTGGATGCCGCCCTGTTCCCACAAGGCGACGGTTGGGCAACGCTGACCCTCAAGCCTTCCGGGGTGGTCAGGATCATCGGCCGTTTAGCCGATGGCACGGTTCTTAGTTATTCCAACGCCCTCTCCAAGACCAATCAGTTGCCCTTGTATGTGCAATTCTATGGTGCAGAGGGCTCGCTCTCCGGGCAACTCAGTTTCGATCCTTCAAAGGCTACTACCGACATCACCGGTCCTGACTTGCGTTGGTTGAAAACGGCGGCCCTCAGTGGGAACCGATACCCGGCAGGCTGGGCCGCTGGCATCGCGGTAGACTTGCTGGGGTCCAAATACGTGGCCCCAGTCGCCGGTTCCAACGAGAGCGTCATGAGCGCCTGGGGGCTGCCCGTGCCACAGACGGGCAATACCGATGCACTCTTTAGCGACGGATTCCTCAATCCGGATCCGCTGAGCCAATCCCTCAACCTCAGCGTGCTCAACCGCGTGACTGCCGCCGCAGCCAACCCGAACATGGTCACCGTGCGAGTGCTCGCTTCCCAAGGCACTTTCTCGGGCACGTTTGTCCACAGCGCCACCGGAAGGGTCGTGCCGTTCAAAGGGGCGCTCCTCCAGAAGGCTGCCTTGGGCGCCGGATATTTCTTGAGCACCGATGGGGCGAGCATCCAGAGCGGGGCAGTGAGCTTTGCACCCCTGCCGTAGAAAATCCTTCTCCCAATGAGACGGCTTCCAAAGTCTGTTCCGGAGTTGGCGTGGACGCGCTGGCTCTCCGTCCTTCGGGGCAGATTGGGCTTTGGAAGCGCCATGCCGATCGCAGTGGCCTTGCTTTCAACATCGGTAGCATGGGCGGGCCCCTATTCGCCTGCTGCTGGAGTAGCCGGTTCCAACGCGATCGCTGCCGCTGACCTCTCCATCCAAGGATGGGCGACAGGAGTTGTCAGCCTCTCGTTGGGACGCCAGGACATCTCCAACGCCAGCTCCCCGTTGGCCGCTTTTGGGCTCCCTGAGAATGCTCTCGGGAAGTCGGATGCCACTCCGGCCGATCCCGGTCCCGTCATCAGCTTGGGCGATGGCGGCTCGATCACGCTCAGTTTCGCTTTGCCGATCACCAACGGGGCCGGTGCGGATTTTGCCGTTTTCGAGAACAGTTTCGATGGAACGTTCCTGGAGTTGGCCTTCGTCGAAGTGAGCTCCGATGGGGTGAACTTCTTCCGTTTCGCTTCGCATTCGTTGACCCAGACCAGCGCGCAGGTCAACCAAGCCTCGGCCACTACCAGCATTGATCCCACGAACATCGACGGATTGGCGGGGAAATTCGAGGCCGGATTCGGTACGCCGTTTGATCTCCAAAGCATGGCGGGCACCAGCTTGCTCTTGGACATCAACGCCGTCACTCAAGTGCGTATTGTTGATGTGGTGGGTTCCCTCACCAGCGGGTTCTCCACGACCGACAGCGACGGCCATGTCATCAATGATCCGTGGAAAACCCCCTTCTCGTCGGGCGGATTCGATCTGGACGCGGTCGGCGTCATCCACCAGATCCCCGAGCCTGGAGCCTTTATCTATGCGGGGATCGGGCTGGGCGTCCTCCTGGCCGCCCGTCGGCGCAAGCCTGCGCGTGCTTCCAATGAAACGCTGGGCGTTCACACTGCTTGAGCTCCTGGTGGTGATCGCCATCATTGGGGTTCTCGCCGCGCTGGTCATGAGCGTGCTCGCTTCGGTCAGCAACAGCACCCAAGCCACCCAATGTGCGGCTAATTTGCGACAATTGGCTTTGGCCAATATTGCTTATGCGTCCGACAACTCCGGCCAGTACGTCCCGGCGCAGGACGCCAGGAACCGGATTCGATGGCACGGAACCCGGTCATCATCCCAGGGTGAGTTCGATCCCACTAAGGGTCCTTTGGCGCCCTACCTTGGCGGCGACGGGCGGATCAAACTCTGCCCGACCTTCACCAAAGCTCTGAAAGGCGCGCAATCGTTCGAGAACGGCACAGGAGGCTACGGCTACAATGCTGCCTATATCGGCGGGATCCCGGCCAGCTTCTACACGAGCGAACGGGTTGCCAATGTGTGGCATCCAGCCCAGACAGTGATGTTCACCGATACTGCCTTCGCCCGTGCCGGAGGAATTCAGGAGTATGCCTGGTGCGAGCCCTTCCAGTGGGTCGATTCCAGTGGCCAACTGGCGGGTGCGCTTTCGGCGAGCGTCCATTTCCGGCACAAGGAGCGCGCCAACGTGGCCTGGTGCGATGGGCACGTCAGTTCAGAGCCCTACAGCAAACTCGATGGCGGCAACGTTTATGGAGGCAACGGGAGTCAGTGGCAGATCGGATGGTTTGGTCCGGGTGCCGAGAACGGGTTCTGGAACCCGCGTCGGGAGTAGCGGCCGCCCATGTGGCGGCGATGTGGCATGGGCATCCTGCCCATGGACTTGCCCTGCAATTCCGCGCTCCATGGGCTGGAAGCCCATGCTAGTGCGAGTGTACATACATGAAATCAACAGGTGAAAGTCCAAGTCATCCCGAGACGAGAACCGGGAGAGCA
>JAYVTN010000067.1:0-5434 GCA_043788785.1 Spartobacteria bacterium
TTTGCCCTTGCGCCTGGCCGAATACGGCACCTGCTACCGGTACGAGCAAAGCGGGGAACTTTTCGGTCTGATGCGTGTGCGTTCCATGCAGATGAACGACGCCCATATCTACTGCACCGAGGAGCAGTTCGAGGAAGAGTTCCGGGCCGTCAACGAGATGTACCTCAAATACTTCAAGATCTTTGGCATCGAACGCTACCAAATGCGTTTCTCCACCCACGACCCCGCCAAGCTCGGCCAGAAGTTCGTCGATCACCCGGAGCTCTGGAAAAAGACTGAGGATATGGTCCGCGGCGTGCTCGAACGCAGCGGAATCAACTTCGTGGAAGTGGCCAACGAAGCCGCCTTCTACGGGCCCAAGATTGACGTGCAGGTCTGGAGCGCCATTGGCCGTGAGTTCACCATCGCCACCAACCAGGTCGATTTCGCCGTCCCGAAACGCTTTGGGTTAGTTTACAAGACCCGCGAAAACTCCGAGGCCACGCCCCTGTGCATCCACCGGGCGCCGCTGGGCACCCACGAGCGCTTCATTGGCTTTTTGATTGAACATTACGCGGGCAATTTCCCGCTCTGGCTCAGCCCAGTGCAGGTGCGGGTCTTGCCCATTGGCGACGAGCAACCGCTGGTCGATTACGCCCGGTCCATCCAGGCCGAGCTTCGCAGCCACGGGGTCCGGGCCGAGATCGATCCCTCCAGCAACAAGATCAATGGGAAAATCCAGCAGGCCGAGAAGGAGAAAGTCCACACGATGCTGGTGATCGGACACCGGGATTTGGAAGCCGATGCCGTGAGCCTGCGTGTCCACGGCAAGGGGAATCTTGGGGCCAAGCCCCGCACGGAAGTCATCGCGGACATTCTCAAAGCCATCAAGGAGCGCCAGCCCTGATTTTCGAGGCTCGATCCTAGCCATCACCCACTGAGGCGATAGTGGTGTCAGACACTTGGGAGACTGACACTTGGGAGACTGCTCGGCTCCAGCCAGGAATTTCCGGCCTCGGTTTGAGCCTCCTCTGGCACAAGCGTCCAGCCTATGCGCGTCCAGTCCATGGATTGAAGACGATGCCACGGTCGGCCCGGTGACATTCCGCGGGCTGATTTGAGGCAGTCAGGCGCGGAACGCCCGATTCGGGCGTTCCGCAGGAACCTCAACAAGCTCAACCGATCTGTTGGAGATCGGCCATGCGGCACACCGGGTTAACCCCGGGCGCTTTCGCTGGCAGCTACCACACGACTGGCCGCGAACTTCGCATTCAGTTCAGCCGCGGTCTCAAGGAAATTGACCAGCGCTGGAGCCACTCCCCGATACGCTTTACCCACTTTGGTCACAATACCGGCTTCCACCAGGTTCTGTAGTTTTTCGTAGGCTCGCAACCGGAGCATTTCTTCTCCGCCCGAAGCGGCATTGCGGCTTTTGAGATTGGCGTAAACGATCAAAAAGAGCGCTTTGAATTCGAAGGAAGCCTTCTTTGAGAGCACCGTAGCGAGCTCCTCAGCTACCCGATCAGGACCCCGACGTGAGAAACCGTAGGATGTTTTCATTGATGTTTTTACCATACATCCGGCCCAAGTCGAGGAACGATAATACAGATGCACGCCAAAGTTTCAGTGGCCCCTGGCAGGAAGTGGGGCGCACTGGGGGAGTCGTCACCTCTCAAATACCGCGTCCGACAAGCGGAAAACGGCCCTTTCCAACCGCACCGGCGATCAGCCCGCAACGCCCACTGCAGGCTCCTCCCAGGTCAGGGCAATAGCAGCACGCTGAGCTTTTTTGGGCCATGCGCACCCAACACCAGAATCCGTTCGATATCCCCGGTCCGGCTGGGCCCGCTGATGAAAGAAATAAAACTCGGATAGTTCCCTTTATACTTCAGAGCGAGCCGCTCATAGGCGGCCGACAGGTCAGCCACCAGTTGTTCGCGACGGGCCACGACGATGTGGTGGGGCGGATATACGCTCAGCGCACGACCACCCGAACTGAGGGCGCTCACGCAGACCGAGCCCGTCTGGGCCACCAAACTCTCGCACTCGCTTAAACCGGCCTCGCACGATTCCAAAGCGTCCCGGTCGTACCCCGGAACGATGAGCAGAAGTTCAAGCTCCGCAGGCAAATGCGGGATAATCTCTGCCGTAAGCGTCCCGTCGTGGAAGGCAAGCTTGGTCCATCCATCAGCGGCCGCCAATCGGGCGAGGTGCGCTGCGGCCTCCCTGCCATCGCCACATGGAAGGAACTCGGTCTTGAGCACATCGCACTGGCTGGAAAACAGGATGAGCTGCTCCTCAAACCGCTGGCCGACCGGCGGCAGCCAAGCGCGGAACTTGGAGGCGGTGACACCCACGGTGGGAGCGTCGTGCCCCACCGTTTCATAATGCCGGGGGGCCCGGACCACTAATGCTTCCCGAATCCGGGCAAAAATCTTTTCGCGCTCGTCGTTCATTTGGAAGCCTCCTTGCGCTTGGCCCATTGCTCGCGGAAGGAGACAGGGGCGACCTCCGGGAACTCGCGCGTTTTTGTCCAGGCGCGGACTGGGTCGAAAATGGTTCCCTTCACGAGCGGATGAAGCTTTTGCGCCCAGTGCCCGATCCGGGTGCCTAAGCGCAGGGTCCACGGCCGGGTCATGGATTGAACGTAGCCGAACCAAATGATCCGTTCCCACCACACGGGCTTCTCTTTAGCGGCGTTACGCCGGTTATGCAGGAGATGGTGGTGGATATCGATCTTGACCGGACACGCTTCGGTACAGGCCCCGCACAATGAGGAAGCTCCGCTAAGATGCTTCCAATCTTGCAAGCCCCGCAGGTGGGGAGTGATCACTGATCCGATGGGCCCCTGGTAGGTCGTGCCATAAGCGTGGCCGCCGATGTTTTTGAAAATCGGACACACGTTCAGGCAAGCCCCGCACCGGATACACCCCAGGGCGTCGCGTTGCTCGGCGTCGGCCAAGAGCCGCGTGCGGTGGTTGTCGAGGAGGACCACGTGGAATTCCTCTGGACCGTCGATTTCGCCGGGAAGCCGGGGCCCGCCGTACATGCTATTATAACAGGTGATATGCTGGCCCGTACCGGCCGTAGCCAACATGGGCAGGAAAAGCGACAGATCGGAAAGTTTGGGCAACACCTTTTCGATGCCAATCAGAGCCACATGGATCCGAGGCATGGCCGTGGTCAGCCGTGCATTGCCTTCGTTCTCCGTGATGGAAATCATCCCAGTCTCGGCGACGATGAAATTGCCGCCAGAGATTCCCATATCGGCCTCGATGTATTGGCGACGCATGAAGCGCCGGGCAATCATCGTGAGCTCCTCGGGGGAGTCCGTGGGCGCGCTGCCCAGCTCTTTCTCAAAAAGCGCACTGATCTCATCGCGTTTGAGATGCATGCACGGAAACACAAAATGGTAAGGAGGCTCGTGCTTGAGTTGCTGGATAAACTCGCCCAGATCACTCTCGACTACCTTGTACCCCTCGGCCTCCAAAGCATCGTTAAGGTGGATCTCCTCGCTGGTCATCGCCTTGGATTTGACGATCGATTTGACCCCGCGATCACGGGCCAGTTGTAGAATATATCCGCGCGCCTGCGCGCTATTGCTGGCCCAATACACCTTGCCCCCACGCGCTTGGAATTTCGCCTCGAATTCCGCGAGGTATTGGTCCAAGTGGTTGACTCCCTCGTACTTGATCTCCGCGGCTACATTGCGCGCCTGCTGCCAGTCCGTGAATGTCGCCTTCGTCTCGTCCCGTTTTACCTCGTATCCGTGCAACGCCTTGCGCAAGAACGCCCGACGAGGCACATCCGCGGTCGTCCGTTCACTGTCCCGGTGAAACTGCTCCTGGATGGTGCTCATTGCTGGACGAGGATTTCTGCCAGATGCAGGCTCTTGACCACCCGCGGGCTATTGCGGTCGAGCCAACCCTGGATCTGCATCAGACAACTCGAGTCGTTGCTCACCACGTACTCTACGCCTGTGTCCAAGATCGAGTTGCATTTGACCTCCGCCATCGCCGTGGAAATCTCCGGGAATTTGACTGCGAACATTCCCCCAAAACCGCAGCAGCTCGCGCTCTCGCCCATCTCCACCAACTCCAAACCCCGGACGGCCCTCAATAATTCGCGCGGCTCCTCTTTGGTGCCCAATTCCCGCATCCCGTGACACCCGTCATGGAAGGTCACCTTGCCTTCGAACCGCGCGCCTACATCGCGCACGCCTAGCTTGTTGACCAAAAAATCGGAGAATTCAAAGGTCCGGGCTGAAATGGATTGGGCGGCTTTTTCCTGGTCAGTGCCCTTGAAGAGATCTGGATAAAAGATCTTGAACATCGCTCCGCAAGAGCCCGAGGCAGAAACGACCACCTCGGCGTCCTTGAAGAACTCCATCTGGCGGGTGGCGACCACCCGCGCTTCATCCCAGTGCCCGGAATTGAAAGGCGGTTGACCGCAACAGGTCTGGCCTTCGGGATAGATCACCTCATGGCCAAGGCGCTCCAGCACTTTGACCATCGCCATACCGACATGCGGATAAAGGGAGTCGATGAAACACGGGATGAAGAGAGTAACACGCATTTTGGGAAGCTTCCCACAGTGGGAGTTCACGGGTGTGCGGGCGAGCAAAAAGAGGTTACGTCCGTGGGCTGGAAGCCATGCGGGCGGCCTGGCCTCGTGGGGCACAGGCTTCCAGACCGTGAATGCCCGGCCTGTTGCCACGCCCTGATGATTAAGCCACGCACCGAAAGACGACACTTTACAACCGGGCTTCCCCCGCACCCTCCGGGGCGGCACCAAAAAACTGCCACGCCCCGCCCCGGGTCAGGAGCCCGGGGCTAATTTCCTTCAACCCTACGGTTAGGGCACATCTCTTCAAAGGAACATGGTTTTAGAGCCCTGATGCTACGGCCCTCGATGCTCCACCGACAAGGGGAGCGCTGCTTCTTCGACCCCGCAGGGGTCCTGGAAATCAGCCCCGTTCCTAACCCGGGGTTCAGTAGACGCAGAGAGATCCGCCCCGGAGGCGGCGGGGGAACCGGCCTGGTGATTAAACCTAGATCCGGCAGTTGAAATTTCAGGCATGAGGGCACGTGGTTGATTCCCGGGCGGAAGCCGGTGATGATACTGGTGTCAGACACTTAGGACCCCCGGTGTGCTTCAATCGCTGCCTTTCAGCCGGATGGCCGAGCGGATCATCGCCGCAGAACCCCGGAAAGGTGCAGCGCTCAGGGCGTCCGTGCTTGGCGGATTAGGCCTCTTGGGATGAGGCCCTATACCCGATATCCAGACTAATGCGTTTGAACAGATAGTGGTGTCAGCCCACTGCCGCAGGGGGCCGTTACTGCGTTGAATCGGGGCGACCTTCCTTCTTCTTCCATGCGCATGGAACCCCTGTCCTGAAGTCGCGTGCCGTGTACAGGTCCCCGGCATCGATCCCGCGCATCGCCCGGGCCCCGGT
>JAYVTN010000068.1:0-2758 GCA_043788785.1 Spartobacteria bacterium
CCTTTTGGGAGTGGGCGGGCCAGACACGGCGTCAGGTAGTGTGGCGCTGGCCAGGGCCGCTAGGCTCACGAGTCGACCAGGAAGAGGCAAACGCAGGAGCCACTAATAAATCGGACGCCTTTGCCGCTAAGACTCCGGTCCCTGCGGCTGCGGCGTCTTGCGCACCGCTGTGGCCGTGATCGCGTTGTCCACCGCCGCAAGAGACGGACAGATCTGTATTACCCTGTGTTAATCTGCTGACGAGTTGGGATTGATGGAAGGGGAAGGGGGGGCTGGGCGAGCCAGCGGGTATCCAAGGTTTTGATTATCTCCACGAGTTTATCGTGATCGAAAGATTTGAGTAGGAAGTCGTTGGCCCCAAGCTCGCGGGCATTTTCCAAGTCTTCTGGCCGCTCCGAGGAAGTGAACATCAGAACGGGCAAGGATTGGAAACGGGGTTGGCTGCGGACCCATCGAAGCACTTCGAAACCGGATTTTTTCGGCATGTTGATGTCCAGGAGGAGGAGGTTCGGAAGCAGGAACTGGTTGCGATCGGCAAAAGGGCCCTGACCGAGAAGGTAATCGAGCGCTTCTTCTCCATCACGCACGCAATGCAGGGTGTGAGTTGACTGTGCAAGTTGATGGGCGCGTTGGAAGAAGAAGATGTCGTTGTCTTCGTCCTCGGCGTAAAGGATGGTGGCCATAGGACATGGTGCGGGAGACTTAGCTTAGGTCTTCCGATTCTGCTTTGTGGGATTCTGCTGCTTGGAATTCTGCTGCTTGGAATTGCAGCCAGAAACGGCTGCCATTGCCGGGCTGGGATTCAACGCCGACTTCGCCATTCATCCGCCGCGCGGTTTTGCGGACGAGAGCAAGACCGATACCCGTGCAGCAGCACCGACCTTGAATGCCGCGTAGAAAGCCTCATTAGCGCTATAGACGCGGAGGTCCGCCTCCAGAACTAGAAGCGGCACCGGGGAAGTGCGGAGTGTGGCTTCTGCGTAATCCCGGGCGCGTTTGACCTGCTCATGGCTCAGGCGCAGGGCTTCTTCGGCGAGTTTGCGCTCGGTGATGTTGCGCGCGATTTTGGATGCCCCCACGATTCGTCCGCCTAAATTGGTAATGGGAGAGACACTCAGGGAAACATCGAGCAGGGTGCCATTTTTGCGGCGGCCCACGGTTTCAAAGTGATCAATTGACCCGCCGTCGCGGATGCGTCGGAGAATGCCCGGCTCTTCGTCCATACGCCCCGGGGGAGTCAGCAGCTGTGTGACGGGCTTGCCCAGCGCCTCGGCGGCAGAATAGCCGTAGAGCCGCTCCGCGCCGATGTTCCAGGCCGTAACCACGCCATAGAGATTTTCGCTAATGATGGCATCGCCGGATGAAGTGATGATGGCGTCCGCATGCTGATATTGACGCGTGCGCAAGTTCTCGCGCAACAGGCCTTCGCCGAGAGTTTGGAGCAATTCGCCCCGGACCCGTAAGCGGCGCTCGGGCACTGGCTGTTGCTTGCGGGCGACCCTCCAGAGTGCCTCAAACGCAATCCCGGCTTCCCGCGCCAGCCAACGAATTTGGGAGACTTGAGGAAACTCAGTAAAAACATATCCGGCGACGGCCGCCCCCACCACTTCGCCTTCTAGCACGAGCGGCGCGGTGACAGCAGACAAACCATGAAATTGAACAACCTGAGCTGCAAAGTCGTGATGGGGACGCACAAGGGCGGCGCGGGCGCACCTCGTAAAAAAACGTAAATTGGCGCGGGTTGCAGTAAACAACCCGTAAAGGGGCGTAGGGTGCAGGGGGCCAAGCACGGCACGCTCCCTAGTGTCAAATAGCTGAACGGTCAGGTTGGCAGCGGTGCCGTACTTTGCGAGCGCCGTTTCCCAGAGATCTGGAGGGAAGAGCGTTTCATTAAGTAGATTTACCACGGGCTTTTTCCTCGATCGTACTGTCAGTGACTGGCTCGCGTTCGGCCTCGGGCTTGCGCCGCCTCTCGGGCCCGCGCGCAACCAGCCCACCGTAGCTGGAGAATGGGTGATCTTCAGGCCTGATGGTCAGGGTCCGGGGCAGGATCCGCATGCCTTTCTGATCCACGATTTCAACCTCGTGCGTCGTCCGGTTGGTCGGATTGCCGCGCATCTTGGCAATGGTCAGCCCGAGGCGAAACGTGTCGCCAATCTCCACCCAGTTCATGAGCAGGATATTGTCCACCATCGAGCTCAATTTAAGGTCGCCCATCATGGAGGCCATCCCGAGCATTTCCGGGTTTTCATGATTGTAGACGGTCGCCACTTGGTGCTCCTTCATCAGGCCGACCAAGGCATGAAAGAAGTCGCGGAACATTCTCTTATCGGTTCCCACGGTGGAACCATAGGTGGAGAGACTGTCAAAGACCACCCGCTTGGGTTGGAAGGCTTCCATTATGGTTTCGATGTGATGGAAATGGGCATCAACCTCGATTTCCTGAGGGGATTGGTACTCCAATTTCAGCATGCCGCTGGCGAGATGCGGGGCAAGATCGATGCCGATGCTGCTGGCGTTGCGCAGGATCTGCGGGACCTGCTCGTCCAAGCTAAACATTAGACCGCGCTCGCCCTTGCGCGCCCCTTCGGCCATGAAGTGGAGCCCCATCACGCTCTTGCCAACCCCGGAGATGCCAGCCACAACGGTCGTGCTGCCGAGGAAGTATCCGCCGTTGGTGATCTCGTCCAATCCTGGGACTCCCGTTGAAATGCGAGTGGTCGGATCGTAAGCAGCGGAGCGCTCGCGTTGCCACCAG
>JAYVTN010000069.1:0-6353 GCA_043788785.1 Spartobacteria bacterium
ACCCTAAATCGCAATCAGCCGTGGCCCACGGATCACCCGGCACGGTCTATTCCGGCTCTTTACCGGCCCCGTTGCCACGGATCGGCGTGGCGCGTTACATGACTGCGGCAAGGGCCCGCTTAGCCTCCGGCCATCAACTCTGGCCCACTCTTACCCCCACAGAAGAGCCTGTCGTACTCCCCCATCACGTACCGATCCGTCATTCCCGAGAGGTAGTCGCAAACGGTCCGATGCAACCCTTCTGATTCCAAACGCAAGGCGGCACCTTTGCCCAATAATGCCGGGTAATGGAGATAAGCCTCAAACACGCGTTTAAGCATCGTACAAGCCTTCTCATTAAGACCCGCGACCCTGGGATGATGGTAGAGCTTCGAGTATAAAAAGCGCCGGAGCTTACGGTTTGCGTCTAGAAGGCCTGCGCTGTAGCGGATCAACGGTGTCGGCTGTCTGCGGACGTCATCGACTGAAGTAATTCCCGCAACCGACAACCCGCCTTCACTTGTCGTAATCACATCCTGGACCTGACGGTCAATCATGCACCGGATCGCATACCCATTAAGCTCCTTGCCCCGCAATTGAGGAAAATGCTGGCGCACCTCGCCCACCGTTTCATCCCAGACCGCGAGACCCGAGAGTTGCCGGGCCGTAATCAGCGCAAAATCGAGTCCGTCATCCAGGTCATGGCTATAATAGGTGATCTCGTCGGCTAGATTGGCGATCTGTGCTTCCAAGGATGCGCAATACCGCTGCTCGGCCGATTCCGTGTCTTCACGAAGCGAATGGAACTTCGCGTGCTTGCTGAGCCCTTCGCGCACCTCCCAGGACAGATTCAACCCGGGAAACCGTGGGTACTTCTGCTCGATCATCTCCACTATCCGCAGGCTCTGAAGATTGTGCTCGAATCCGCCGTGCTCCCGCATCAATTCGTCCAACGCGCGCTCCCCCGAGTGCCCAAACGGTGGATGGCCCAAGTCGTGGGCCAAGGCAATCGCCTCCGCCAGGTCCTCATTACAGCCCAGGGCCCGGGCTATGGTACGGCTAATAGATGCCACCTCGATCGTATGGGTCAGACGCGTCCGCAAATGATCCCCCGTGCCACTTAGAAAAACCTGGGTTTTACCTTCCAACCGCCGGAACGCTCGTGAGTGCACAATACGGGCCCTGTCGCGCTCATATTCGGTCCGGAACGGATGCCTGGGTTCCGGATACACACGGCCCGCCGTGTCTGCCGACCTCTGCGCGTAAATGGCCAATCGAACCGATTCCAAGTCCTCGCTCTCAAGGCGCGTCTTCATTGTCCATCGCCTCCGTTTTTTTAATGTGCTCGCTCAGCAGGCGTAGACGTTCCTTCCGGAGTCCGGCCCGCACCATTAAGAGATCAAAGATGGCGATAAGAATGGCCAGGAGAGTCAACCAGGCGCATATGGCCCAATAGCCCAGAAACAACAATGGCCGTTCCGAAAGCCACGGATCGAAGACAGTGGCCCCAAGGAAGAGCAGGAAGATCGCAACCAGGACCACATAGAACATCAGCGAGCGCCGGTTGGTGCGACTGCGGATCAATCCCCTACTTATCTCAATAACCAGCCGTGATAGCATCGGGCTGATTACACCCACACCAGTGGGAAAAGAAAAGAGGAGTTAGGCGGAACTATCCACCTAACTCCTCAGATTCTTACCGGGTAAACCCGGAGATCAAACTTAGAGCGGAGTCACTGGGGATTCCGGATCGTTGACAGACCCGATCTCGAACTTGCCCGTCGCGTTGATTGTACCATTGGAAATGGCCTCATTATCCCCACCCTGCACGATCTGGCTGAGCTTGGTGTTATTACCTGAAGTCGCATTTGCAACGAAGAGATCCCGAACTTCCTTGAACGCTGCGCGAGCCTGGAGTGCGTATTTGGGACCGACTGTCAGGATCAGCGAGTTCTCCAACAGGGAGTACACACCCGTTCCAAGACCCTGGCCCAGAAGTGCCTTCTTGGTATTGTAATCCAGCTTGTCGCTCATCGAAATGACCTGGGCGATACTACCGACAATGTCAGCAGCTTCACGTAAGTCAGCAGGTGCATTTAAGTCGCTCTGAAGATTTTTCGGCGAAAGAGCCTTGATGATTGCACTGCCGATTCCAGCGATCGTCTTCTGCATCGCTGTCAGATCATTACCGGAGAGTTGCTGGAGCAAACCACCGACCATCGCGGCAGCCAACTCGCCCATTTCATCAGCACGGTTATGAGTGGTTACCTGGGTGGTGCGGTCCAACGCTGTCATCACCTTCGGCTTGGTATTGATGGCTTTGGCCAGTTCGGATGCTATGCCAGCCGCTTGACTGGCTGCCAAAAACACATTGCCGTTATTGAGGTCCGCCGCTCCCGTAATGGTCATGCTGGCAGCCAAAATCGCGCCGATATCGGCAATTTTTTCCTCGTTGATCCCTCTACCTGCGGCACCGGCAATTTTCGCCGCAGCGATTTTAAAGGGAGTCAGTCCGAGCGAGTTCTTAGCCAACACCACGTCTCTGACGATGGTCTCGGCAGTGAGCGGGAACGCTTGGGTGATACCCACGACCACCCCGGTCACCTGCCCAGGCACTTTCAAGGCCAGATCCTTGGAGAATTGGGTAACGTCCACCCCGGTCGATGACACGCGGCCAGCGATACCAGCAGCCGCTTTGCCGGCTGCCTTGATGAGCGCTGTAGAAAAATCTACCCGCAAGGTTAAGGTGGAAGCGGCATTCAAACCGACCAGCGAGGAACTAACGGCTCCAGCAATCGAGCCTGCCGCAACATTGTTGGTTGCAATGGCTTTGACCAAGGCGACAGAAAATGCCGTCTTATCAGCGATTCCGCCTGTACCAATGATCCCTGTAGCGATGCCACCCGCTGCATCCGGATTATTGAGAGCCACTGCTTTGACCAGCGCCATTCCCAGCTCATCCTTGAACAGGGTCGAAACCCGGCCAGCCATATCGATGGCCACCGTCTGGGCCTTTGCGGACTCAACGGCCAGATCCGCACCGTTTGTGCCAGTTGAGCTCAGCACGGCTCCAGCAAATGCGACCCGGAGAACATCCGTGTTAATCAATTGTCCGTTTGCGATGCCGGGGTTAGCCAGGTCTGAAGTGGAGTTGAGAATACCGCCGATGATGTTTGAGGTTTTAGAATCATCAGCCATGGAACGGATGGCGCCATTTACGACCAAGCCCATCAAAGCAGGTTTCGGAGCGGTCAGATTCCCAATGATCGCTTGAGCATACTCCCGGTGGTTCAGGCTCGAGAGACGGTCCGCACAGGCAGCCGTGATCTCAGCGATCGCTTTGGCCAACTTCGGACGGGTTAGGATGGTTTGGGTCACGAACGTGACGGCCGCGCCCTCGGTGAGTGTCCCCGTGAAGCTGCGGGTGACCTCGCCTGCGGTCGTTGTATTCTTTACAACACTTTCCGCCAGGATCCAGGTCCGATTCTGACGGCTAACGTTGGAGCTAAACCCACCCGCAACAAAGATTTCGTCAACAAAACTTGCCACCCGCCCCGTTCCAGTCCCGACACCGTTCAAGGCCGCCGTGGCGAACGTGTTCATCGCGATGTCATTCTTGACAGGATCTGCGATTTTGATGAACGGCAGCACCGCATCTGCGATATCGGTTCCAGCGTTGGCCGCAGAAGCCCGCCTCAAAGCGGAAGCGACGATCGCTGCGCGTCCCGACAGATCCAGCTCGAAGAGGCCTTTGATGGCATTGTTACCATCGTCTCCCGCTCCGATGGCTGCGGTTATGATCGCCTTGATTGCAGCGGTATCCGACGTATCAAAAGCGGTGGAGGTCAGGACGGAGTCGATCAAACGCCCGGCAATCTTATTACGATCACCACGGACCTTGCTTAAGCCGTCCTTAACCAACGCCCCGGCTACCAGGTCTGCGAAGGAAACCGTGTTGGCCGGATCGTTCGATACCGATACCAACGCCGAGATAAGATCAACGGCCATAGCCGTCGTGGTCGTCTTCGCGGTTACTAGCGCAGTACCAGGTTGGGTTGCCTGCACTGCGAAATTGGCCAATTTCGCATTCAAGGCCACTCGGCCATCTTCTGGGGTCGCCAACGCCGTTACGCTGCTCCAGCAAAGCCCTGCGAGGGCCACGACTGGGACAAACCGGCTTACTTTTCCAGCAAGACAGTGATTGGAGAGAGTACTAGGGCGGGGCGTCATAAAGGGGGTGAGTTCAGTTAAGGTCGTCAATAGAGAGGGAGGCCCGGGTAGGGCTATTGCTAGCATCTACAAACACCTTGACTGCGGTATCTGCAACCCAAATCGGAGGAATTTTATTATCGCGCCTCCAAAGGTGCCTCACGGCTCCGCCTTTTTCTCCGCCACCCCGCTCATCGCACGCTCGAGTCCACCCATTCGGGCACTTTCCTGCTCGACCTCCTTCTGTCGCCCACTCTGCTGCAGGTGCCCCCTATATCTGGCATGCAGAATCCATAGGTTCGGGTCCAATGCCAACGCCGTCTCATAAGCGACCTCCGCTTTGGCATACGCCCGCAGACCGTCGTAGCACTGGGCCATCCGCATCCAAGCATGCTCGTTTTGAGGATACAACTCCAACCCGAGCCGATAGGCCTCCACGGCGACCCCGTAGAGTGGCTCCCTCTCGTACCGCGAGACGGAGATCGTCGCCATCCCTCGATACGCCTCCCCCAAAGTGAAATACACCTCGGGATTGTCTTTTGACGACTTTATAGCCTTCTGGGTTAAGGCAATCGCTTCAGTGAATCGATTTCCCACGAGCGCAACACGCGCCCTCTCAGCCCAGTATTCGCCCGCAAACCGGGGAATACTTAGACCCAAGAGCAAAATCGCCAAAGCAGTAACCCCATAATCTAGAAAACTGGCTGCAGGTCTCTCCCCCTGCTCCGAATCCGAACTGGCGATCCAGCCAAACACGACCGCCAAAACAAGCGCATTCCCTGGAATATGCAGATTGAAATCAACGGCCGAATGCGCCACGTAGGCGGCAAATGCGGAAAGTGCGCCAATACTGAGAGCCACTTTGTTGTGGCGAGCGGATTCGTAAGGGGCTAAGTGCCCGACCTCCTTTTCCAGCAAGTTCCGGAACTTCTTAGCTCCGTGGCAAGCATGGACGAGTAATAGAAGGCTGATTCCTGCAAATCCAACCAGGCCGTACTCGGCCAGCAACTCCAGATAATCACTATGGGCGTGGATCGGATCGCTTTGGAGCTTGGGATGCCGGAAGGTCCGCCCCAGATACAAGTGGGTACCGGCTCCAGTCCCGAATGCGGGGGAAACCCGGAATTGTTTGATGGCAGCTTGCCAGTTGTAGAGCCGCACGTCGCGCTCCTCAAGTTGGCGGGGTATAAGCGCCAAGCGTGTTTTCAAGGTGCTATTGAGGTTCATAAGCCCCAATGCTATCCCCACGCAAACGGCCATCGACCCCAGCACCATACCGGCCATGAACACAATCCGCCCGGGCCGGGTTTTGCGGACCGCATAGAGGCTCAAGGCGATGAACACTCCCATCGAGAGCAATGCGCTCAGGTATCCGCCCCGGCTCCCGGTTACTGCAATACCGATATAGGAAAGGAACCCAATATAGCCTGCGGCAATACGAGCCCATAGCTTCCAGCGGCTCCAAACTGCGAAGCTGCACGCGAAGACTGCGACCACTTCCAAGAACCCCGCCAGATGGTTCGCATTGATAAAGGTCCCACTGGCCCGGCGTTTGTAATCCGCACGCAAAAAACCGAACAACATCCAATTGTCGCCAGCGGCGAACTGGCGTAATCCAACAAAGACTTCAAAAACGCCGAGCCCGAAGAGGGTCCAGAGAAGCGCAGAGCGATGCCGGGACCGCCCGACGTAGAGTGCCACCAAGGCATATCCGAGCAAACAAGCCAAAGCGGTGAACATGTCACTTCTGGCTAAATATTCCACTGGCGAGAGCACGGCGCGCACGAGCAAGTAGGCAAACACCAGAACAGTGACTCCGAAGCAAAGGCGATTGGGAGTGGTCCGGTTCTTGTAATCCGCCGCGGCTAAAAGCCCGGCCGACCCGAGAATGATGTAAGCCGGGAGGCTGAACACGAAACGGGTCCCACCTACGAGGCATTCTATGAGAATAATCGCAAGGGCCAGCAGTGAGGTGATAATCCAGTTCAAGTTGTCTCTTCTAATGCCTCCAGAGGCATTTCCCTATTAGAAACACCACGCATGCAGCCATAAAAAAACCCCGCACACGGCGGGGCTTTTTCAATCGTTTATGGGGAGCGGGTTTAGACGCCGCGTCGGCGCCGTTTAAGATGGAGCTGCGCCAAACTCCTGGCCAACGCCCCCTG
>JAYVTN010000070.1:0-7714 GCA_043788785.1 Spartobacteria bacterium
GTCGAAGTCAGGGTGATATCGGCATTGCGCTGCTCGACCAAAGTATCCGAACCGCCGCCTCCAGCCAGGGTATCGGCGCCCAAACCGCCGGTGATCCGATCCTTGCCCGCAGACCCGGTGATCTTGTCAGCACCGACCCCGCCATCGAGTGTGGTTTGCGCAACCGCAATGACGGAGCCCGTCAAAGTGCCGCCGATTCCTGTGCCGATGATCCCGAGGCTGGTGCCTGCGGTCGATCCATTGCGCGCCGAAATGGTCAGCGCGCTGCTGCCGGTCGCAGAAGAATCAGTGACCGTGATTGCGCTCCCAGCGGCATTGAGTGCACCCGTCAGCCGTGCGTCAGCCGTATGCAAGGCATCAAAAACGTCCTGCAGCGTCACCGCCTTGCTTAGATCGACATAGACCCGCTTGCCGTCTTTGAGCGTGATCAGGATATCGCTGGCGCCATCGGAAATCGGGGTGCCCGTAAGCGTGCCCCCGCTGCCTGTGGCGACCAATCCCAGATCATTCGCGGTCAACGAACCCGCCGCGTTGGCGACCGAAATGTTCCCCGCACCCGTACCCGAATCGGTGAGCACGATTGATGTGCCGCTCGCGTCGAGCGTCGCGCTCAGACGCGACGAAGCGGTCGTGAACGCATCCAACGCGCCTTTGAGCGTGGTCGCGGTGCCAAGGTCCACATTCACGCTTGTCCCATTCTTAAGCGTCACGATCAGATCCGTGCCTGTGATGATTCGGACACCCGCGCCGCCGTTTAGCGACGTCAAACCCGTCGTCACCGCAACGCCCGTCAGATTGCTCAATATCCCATCTGTCGCCCCGAAACCGAGCCCACCATTGAGCGTCGTCACCAGCGTATCCGCGCTCAGCCCGCTGAAGGCGGAAGCATCGATCACGTTCGCGCCGTCGCCTCCGGTGAGCTCTGCAATCTCAAAGCCCGAGATGGCGTCCACTTCGCTCCCGATGGTGAGCGCGGTGTTGGTAAGCGTGAAATCCAGAGCGCTCGCGATTGCAGCCCTGGACTCAACCAGCGTGTCCAGGCCGAGCCCGCCAGCGATTGTATCCGCACCCCCGCCGCCAGTGATCCGGTCATCGCCCAACCCGCCGTCGATGGAATCCGCATTTGTAGTCCCGATAAGAACGTCATCACCTCCGCTGCCGAGCAAGGTCACCGAGCCCGAGAACGCGGAGGCATCCAGGCGATCCGCGCCGAGGGAGCCGGTGATGTCAGCCTTCTGAATGTTGACCAACGTATTAAGCAGCTGCGTGCCCTCGGTCGTGGCCACCGCAATGCTAGGCGAGGCGCCAGTTAGGCCAGTCGTAGTGGCCGTGATGGCCGCCTTGTCGCGCCCACCTTCCTTGCCGCGGAAGGTGATGACCCATGGGCCATTCGTAGTCGGCTGGTTTACCGACACATCGCCCGCATCGATCTTAGTCAGCCGCACCAGCGCGCTTTCGATGTCTTTGAAACTGGCGTTGTAAGCGATCGTGTCGGTGGTCTGGCCGTCGTAGGTCAGCGTAAACGTGCCGCCAGTTACCGTGCCGGAGAGCGTGAGCGTGACGATCTCATCCTGGCCTTCGGCCAACTCCAGCGTGGTATCGGTGAGCGTAGCCCGTGCGCCTTGTTCGACCGCCGTATTGGTTCCGGCGCCGCCGTCCAGGCTGTCGAGTCCGGCCCCGCCCGTCAGGAAGTCGTCGCCCGAGCCGCCTTTGAGGATGTCATTGCCAGCCCGGCCCGAGAGCCTCACCGAGCCAAGCGTGAAGGCCGAGGCATCGATCGTGTTCGCACTGTCGCCCCCGGTCAAAACCGCCTTTTTGATCCCGCTGATTGCCGCCACATCGCCCGACCCATAGGTCAACGTTGTATCAGTGAGGGTTAGATTCGTATCGCGCTCCGCGATAATCGTGTCAGTGCCTCCTCCGCCCACAATGGAATCGTTGCCACCCGCGCCAATGAAAAAGTCATCTCCACTCCCACCCGTCAGGGTGTCGGCATCGTTGCGGCCATCGAGCCGGAATGTGCCCGCACCCACGATGCTGGCTCCGGTAATCGTGCCACCAACGGCGGCGCCAATGCCGAGATCGGTCGCCGCAAACGATCCATTCAACGCAATTACCGAGAAGGTTCCAGCTCCAGTCGAGAGGTCATTGAAATTCAGGCCGGTGCCAGCGGAATTGATCCGCACTGTAAAGCGCGAGTTGTCGCCATTGAATTTTGCGAGCACCTCATTAAGCGTGCCCAAGCCGCTCAGATCAAAATCCGCAGTTGACCCATCCTTGAGCGTGACACGCAGATCAGCCGATAGACTGCTGATGGACGAGCCAGTCAGTGCCGTTCCACTTCCCGCCTTGAGAATCCCGAGATCGCTCGCAGCGAGCGAGGAATTGAGCGCAGTCACCGTGAGGTCACTACCGCCTTCGAGCGAATCCCGAAGCAGCAACGAGTTCTTAGTGCTTGGGTCGATGGCCACGGTAAGCCGTCCCGCCGTGAGGGGACTGGCGTTAGCTGCCGCCACCAGCGCATCAATGACTCCCTGCACCGTGGTCACCGTCAGCGCCAGATCCACGTTGATCGTCTTCCCATCCGTGAGCGTGATCCGGAAATCGTTGCCAAGCGCTCCCACTCCCTCGACCCGGCGCACCCCGGCCCCCTGATTGAGCACCGAAAGCAACACATCGCTGATCAACTTGCCCGTCAGGACCGGCCCAACGCCAGTCTTCAGGATCCCGAGGCCCGCGGCAGCAGTCGATGCATTGAGTGCCGTGACGCTCAGATTTCCACCAGCGCTCAGCGAATCGCCCAACACCAGCGTGTTGTTGGTCTCCGGATCAATCTTTACTGTCAAACGCCCCGCCGTCAGGGCATTGGCGTTGGCCGCGGCTAGCATCGCGTTAATCACTTTCTGCACCGTGTTGTCGGTCGCAGCCAAATCCACGTCGATCGTCTTCCCGTCGGTGAGCGTGATCCGGAAATCTGCCCCAGCGACCACGGATACGCCGGCGCCTCGATTCAAAATGGAGAGCAGGGTCGAGCCGGCCAGATCGCTGGCCAGATCGGTCTGTTCCAGGTTTGTCGTCCTGACCCCGGTGCCGCTGTTGAGATCCGCGAGCTGGATGGTCGAGCCGCCATCAAGGGTCACGCTGCCAGTGAACCCGGTGGCGTTCATCACATTCGCGCTCTTTCCACCGGTGAGCGTGGCGGTTTCAATCCCCGCCAGCGTGTCCGTAGCCGTCCCGTCATCCAAGGTCGTGTTGGTAAGCGTAAAGCTCACGTCCCGCGATTCCACCAACCGGTCGTTCCCCAAGCCGCCATCGATTGAATCCGCGCCTGCGCCCCCAACGATCACATCGTCCCCGTCTCCGCCACGGATCGTGTCTGCAAGGTCGCTGCCGATGATCGTATCGCCAAAGGTTGAGCCGACCACAATTCTGAACCCCGACAGCTCCATGAAGTCGGTCGAATAGCCCCCTTGCAGATTGACCACCACGGCTTCTGCGGACGCGGAGAAATCCAGAGTATTAAGGCCCGTGCCGCCAGCCAGTTTCTCGATGTTATCCAGCGCCAAAGTGCTGCCGCCGCTAGCGAGCGTGAAAGTGCCATCCGCCAATTTTGCGACCGTCACATTGGCCGCGACAGCGCTAAAATCGATCTGGTCAACGCCCTCGCCAGACCCGCCCTCGGTGATCGTACCCGAGGTGATCGAGTTCAGCACGTAGGTATCGTCACCGGAACCGCCTGCCAGAGTATCGGCGCCGCCTCCCCCAACAATGCGGTTATCGGCTGGGTTGCCCGTGATTTTGTCACTCAAAGCGCTGCCAACCACGTTTTCAAAAACATCCGCCCCCGAGAGCGTGAGCTTGAGATTGGCGCTCACAGTCTGCTCTGCGGTGCTCTCAAGGTTAATCGTAACGCCCGCCGTGCTGCCTGCAAAATCGATCGTGTCCGCTCCACCAGCGGTCTCGTCCAGGAAAAAGCTGCCCAGCGTTCCCGAGCCAAAAGTGTAGGTGTCATCGCCGGAACCGCCCACCAGATTGGTGACCGAGGAGAAGGTGACCTGCCCCACCCCCGTGCCCGTGACCGTCCCTGCACCGGCCCCGGTGATGGTCCAGGCATGCGCGGCCCCGGGCGCAACCAGCGTGTTGCTCCCCTCACCCCCCGTCACCGAGATGGGCACCGTCACAGGGTTCGCTCCCGAAAAATCGAACGTGTCGTTGCCCTTGCCCCCGTCGATCATGATTGACGTGACGCCAGACACCGCCCCGTAGGTTTCCGCCACCCCCGTGGCCAGATCCGTGATTTTCACCGTATCGCCGGCACCGCCGCCAGCGCTTGTCCGACTTAACACATACGAATCGTTACCGTCTGTCGTATGTACCGTTAAAACCCCGGCATTAAGCACCGCCAGCGGCGCCGCATCCATCATCAACCGCGGCTCAAAACTCTCCAACTCGAAATCCCCTTGCTTGGCTGCCTTCTTGCGCGGCGACGGCTTGCGCTTGACCTGTTTTTTGACCGGACGCTTGCCGGGGTCGTTGCCTGGGGTGTTTTTCATTGTTTTTGTCTGGGCGTTGCCGGAAAGCGCGGCCGGGCCGCACAAATCCGGTGTTTCGCGGGGATGGCGTGAGCACAAACCCGTTTGGGGGTGTTTACTGCAGGTATAACAGCAATAGAAAAACCCGGCCCTGAAGTCAAAGGAAACACCCGTCCAACCCGGCACTTCCCCGCAGCTGCAACCCCGTCTCTTTCGCTCTGGATGCCACGCCTTCTTTGACCTAGCCTCTCTGCCTCAGTGGGGATCAGCCATCCATGCGTCAAAATCCGCCTGGGAACCCAGCCGCCCCCGTCCACAGCCCTATGGAAAATCAACCCGATCCCGCCTCCGAACAACAACCGCCCATCAACGGGACTTACTCCGGAGCTCTCCACCTTCAATACCCGAATGTCTGCAATGTGGGCTTTCAGGAGCAAAGTTCTACGCTCCGCTCATGAACTCTGCCTCCGCCGCGCTCCTTACCCGAATCGACTACCACAAGTACGTCGTCGTGCCGGTCTGGTACCGCTGCAACAGTAAATGCACCTTCTGCATGGTCGAACAGCAGATGGGCGAATTGCCCACGGTCAATTTCGAGGACTTCAGGATCGTCGTCTCCAAGATCATCGAAATCGGCCAACACGACAATCTGGTGCTCTCCGGGGGCGAGGTCACCACCTTCGAGCATCTCGAGAAATACATCGCGCACGCGGCCTCCACGGGCTGGTTCAAGCGCATCCAGATCCAGACCAACGCCCGCAGGCTTTCCAACATGGATTACCTCCAACGCCTCCTGGACGCTGGACTCAATGAGTGCTTTATCAGCCTCCACGGCCGCGAAGAGGCTCAGGACGCTGTCACCCTCATCAAGGGCGGTTACAAGGAAACCATGCGCGGCATCGAAAACCTCGCGGGCAAGAACGTCAATCTGATCACCAATACCGTTCTCACACGCACCAATTTCCACGACATCCTACCTTTGATCTCCATGATCGTTTCCCTGCCGGTTAGCGAGATGCACATGTGGAACTTCTTTCCCATGGCGGGCGAGGACTCCAAAGATCTCTTGGTCGATCTCAAGGACTTCTTCGCCATCCTTCCCGACATCCTTGCCATCGTCGAACCCTCCGGCAAACCCATCGTCTTCAAAGGCTTCCCGGAATGCCTTTCACTGGGAAAACCGGGCTTCTTCGACAATTATTTCCCGCTCAACCTCATCGACAAAGCCTTTTGGGATAACTTCGATGAGAACCAGTTCGGCCGCTGCGTCTACAAACCCCAGTGCGCGAACAAGGAATGCTTCGGGCTCTCCCATGCATATGTCAAAAAATTCGGGGACGAAGGCGACCTTCTCTGCGCACAGAAGTGACCGATGAAGGCGCTCGGTTCGAACCATGAATTCCCGTCCGCGGTTCCCCCTCCCGAACCTTCATCCTTCATAATTCATAATTCATAATTCATAATTCATACTTCATACTTCCCCAAATTATGCGCCCCCGCTTTGAGTTCACCGGCCCCGGGGAGCAGCTCTTCAATTACTGCCTCTGGGAGTATCGCCCGCAGGCCCCCATGGATGGAAAGTTCCATTCGATCAACCTCCTGCTCCACTCTTTCGAGCTGGCCGGCCTCGGCCAGCACGCAGTCGCCGTAGTCGACACCATCCGCCGCGCAGTCGGCCCTTCGCGGACTGTCTGGGGCCTCAAGCACGGCCCGGAGGGATTCCGCTGGGAATTCTACTTCTACGATTACCAGCGCAGGGGCCGGGAACGCTCCATTTCAGTGGTGCTCGAGGCGCTCAAGCCGTTCATGCCTTGCCCGATAGTCCCCAACGAGGACCTTCATTATTTCATGTTCTCCATTGAGCTGACAGCCGCCCAGCTCTCTGGGCCGGCCCCGCTCGAAAAGGTTAACATGTACATCGGCAACGTCGGTAGCCAGGTCTCCTCCGGCATTAGCTATAGCCTGACCTCCTCGGGCCGTTTCCTGGACAATTTCTATTTCTTCTATCACCCCTCCAAGCACCTCGACGATATCATCGGGAAAGTCGCCTGCTCGGCCTACATCGACCCGCCGCATCTGGACCCGGACCTCATCCTCTGGCCCGAACTGATCAACTGCGAAACCATCTGTATTGCCAATAAACGCACAAACGATTGCGCATACTTCTCGGGCATCAACATCGACCAGTTCCTCTTCGCTCTTAAGCGGCTCGACTACCCGGCGCCGTTGGTGGCCTTCATCGAGACCAACCGCTCCAACCTCGACCATATGCTCTACGACATCGGCTATGATTACCGGGTCGGCCCAGATGGTTTGGAGATCCTCAAGACAGGATACTACGGCACCTTTTAGATGGCCCATGTCATCGCCATCGCAGGTCCCATCGGCGCGGGCAAATCCTCGCTCGTGGAAGCCTTGGCGCGCCAACTCCCCGCCACGCTCCGCATTCATTTCGACCAGTTCGAACGCGGCTCCCGGCGGAGCATGGAAGAACTCCGGGAATGGTTGGATGCCGGGGGCGACTTCGATGCGTTCGAAGCTCCTGGATTGGCTGAAGAAATCCATCGCCTCAAACACCCAATCCGCGAAGGCACTGCGCCGACCTACATCCTTTTTGAAATGCCCTTGGGCCGCGAGTACAAGCCCACTGCGGCCCTCATCGACTTGTTGCTGTGGGTGGACACCCCGCTGGATCTGGCTTTGGCGCGCCGGATGCGCGAATACCTCATACAAGCCAACCATGCACCCACCCCGGACCAGCAGCGTCACAGCCTCGCGTGGATCAGCACCTATCTGGATAACTACATGGAAGTCGTCCATGCGATCCTCGCGCTACAAGCCGCCCGGGTCCGTCCAAACGCGGACTGCCTCCTCGACGGCACCCTGGCGCCTCCCGAACTCTGCGCTTCCGCCATGGCTGCCATCCTGGAGCGCTGCCCGGCCTAACGCTGGGACGCCAATACGCCGCCACGGCCCCCCTGATCGACCTGCTGCCCTCGCACTCGCCCTCGCACTCGCCCTCGCACTCGCCCTCGCCCTCGCCCTAAGACTCACGGACTATCTGGCTCTATCCTTGGCCGCGCCTTCAGCCCAATCCCAGCGCCAAAATCTCACATGGACAGCCAATTACATGGACGACTACCGCCAGCTCGTACGCTCGATCCTGGCCCGCCAACACTCTC
>JAYVTN010000071.1:0-18185 GCA_043788785.1 Spartobacteria bacterium
CGAGATTTTGCGCATTATGAACGAGCGCCATCGAAAGCGCTCCCAGGCAACGAAGAGTTACCGGAAAAAGCAGCGACCTATCTTAACAAAGTAGAACTACGGCGAGCATTCGGAGCATCTGGGTCCGGCGATTGGGTGCGCCGGGGAGCGCGGCTGATCGTAAAGGGACTAAAGGGACTAAAGGGACTAAAGGGACTAAAGGGACTAAAGGGACTAAAAGGGGCATTGGAGCTTTGCCTGTGCCTTGGGGCCCTTGGGTCCCTTAGGTCCCTTGGGTCCCTTCAGTCCGACTGCCCGCGAAAAACGCGCCTACTCGGCCTTGGTCAGGCTGGGGTCGTCTTTCTCGACTCCACTGTTCCAATACGCCTTCATCTCCTCAGCCGTGGGGGTCTTGAGGGGACGAACCAGCCGGAACCCGAGGAACTGGGCATCCGTATGGTACCAGATACTTTTGGGACGTTGGGGATCCCTGATTTTCCAGGAAGCATCCGAGGCGCGGCGGTTGGCGATGCGCAGGCGTGCGGGATCCTCGTCATCCCAGGATCCGCCCCGGGCTGAGTGGGGATAAGGTTTGGTTGCCTTGTTCCATGGGGCGGCGGCTGGCGAGTGCGCGTAGAAAGAGGGGTCATACCCGTCGATACACCACTCCAGGACATTGCCTAACATGTCGTGAAGACCCCAAGGGTTGGGCTTCTTCTTGCCCACTTTCTGGTACTTGAAATCCGAATTCTTCCCCCACCAGCAGTACTCGCCGATCTTGGAAGCGTCATCGCCCCAGTAGTAAGCGGTTGTTGTGCCTGCGCGGCAGGCGTATTCCCATTCCGCTTCAGTCGGGAGCCGATAGAATTGGCCGGTTTTAGCGCTCAGCCACTGGCAATACTTGTTGGCCGCGTGCTGGGTCATGGAGATGGCGGGGAACCCGTCTTTGCCCATGCCGAAGCTCATTTCCACGTAGGGTTGGGTGGGGCGGGTGACCGCGTCCGTGAGCTGGTTGAGCTCTGCGGGAAGGGCCTTGGAGGAGCGGTTCTTCTTCTCCTCATTCGGGTACATGAACTGCTCAAACTCATTCCATGTCACTTCGCATTTGCCCATCCAGAAGGGAGCGATCTCCACCTCGTGGATCGGGCCTTCCTCGGGTTTGTGGCCCGGCTCGGACTCCGGACTGCCCATCCGGAATTTGCCTGCTGGAATGGGCAACATCTCGAACGTTACATCGCTGCCAGGCAGGGTTCCCGTGTACGGCTTCATGACCTTGTCGGAGAGGTCAGCGGTTTTAGCGATTTGTTGATGGATGTGGGCCACCAACGCGGCCTCGTCAACCTTGGCGCCGACTTCCTTTTTGCGCGCGATCAAGGTAGCGCCTTCGGGCCAGTTGGCGCCTTCCTTGATCCATGTCTTGAGCAACTCGCTCTCGGCCGGGGAGAGCCGTTCGGAAGCGTTGGTGACCTTGTTCAGGGGCGGCATCACCTTCTTGGCGTCATCGGGCAGGACGGTGGTGGTGTACAGCTTGCTCTTGGCCGCGTTGCCGGGCACCAGCGTGGAGGCAACTTCCATTGCGGTTTCGTGGGTCGAGAGGTCCACGTCAGTGGTGCCCTTCTCGAAGTCGGTGCCTTTTGGATTGTGGCAACGCACACAGTTGAACTCCAAAATGGGTTTGATCTGCGAGGTGAAGTCGACCGCCCCTTGGGCGCAGGCGGCACTCACAACCAGCAGCGGAATGAGAAGGGGGCGATGGGACTTCATGCGCGCTTGAAGCACACCTCCAAAGGGATGCGGCTGTCAACAAATCCCGGCATGCTCTTGGCGACTAAAGGACCAAAGAGACCAAAGGGACTAAGGGGACCAAAGGGACGAAACTAACAAGACGCCCAGCGACGATTGGCGGCCTTTTGGTCCTTTCCCCCTCTTTTCCGGCACCCGATTGGAGAGCCGCAGCCTAAGGCTTAATCAAAGCCGAACCCAAGAAGGTGGGACTGAGCATTTAGCGATCAAAAGCCGGACAAGTTTTTACACCGGCGTTGAAAAAGGCATGGAAAATCCATCGCCTCGATTTCGCCGACCGGCCCCGCAGGAGCAGGAGATTTTGGAACAGCGTTGCGTGCGCCTGATCGAGTCGCAGGAACAGGCGCGCTTTGACGCACTGGTGATCGAACATCATTACCTCAAACGTGCGGCTCTTGTCGGGAAACACTTGCGCTATGTGGCGCGATGCCTTCGCCTGGCTGACGCCACTCCGCGAAAAAACGCGTGGCCCGCCGCGATCCACAAGATCAGCGCGAAGAAGTGAGGAAAGCGGGACGCGTCGAGGTCACGGTCATCGGGTTTAGCGTTGTGAACTGCTGGCGGCTTTTGCAATCGCGGCCAGAAGCAGTGCGGGGTCTTGCTTCAAGCCGGTGTGCTGGAACGCGATTTCGCCCTCGGCATTGAGAAGCGTGATGAGATTTGTGTGCGCGAATTGCCCGCGTGAATCCTCAGTATAGTTCACGCCGAGTAGCGCGGCGAGTTCGCGCACGTCGTCGGCCCCTCCGCGCAGGAGCGTCCAGCGTTCACGGGTTAGCTGGCGCTTTTCGCGGAACGCCGCGAGTTCGGCGGGCGTGTCGCGTTTCGAGTCGATGCTCACGAGCAGGAAATCCACCTTACCGAGAACTTCGGCCGGCAGCTTGCCCTCGATGGCCTTAAGTTCACTGACGAGGATTGGGCAAGCATATTCGCAGTGGGTGAAAAACATCGCGACGATCTGCGGGCGACCGCGCAGGGCGCCGAGTTTGATTTGCCGTCCGACATCGGAGGTCCACGTCGAGTCGAGCAGGTAAAACGATTGGTCCGTTGGCTTCCCGAGGTCGAGCGCGGCGCGGCAACATGGCGGTTTTTCGTCTTTCGCGGCGGGCTTCGCCGGCACCGCGGCAAAGGCGGCGGCCACGAGGAAAAGGATCGTGATCGGCATTCTCATGGCAGGTCTTTCGCGCAACGGAAGCCGAGGTTGTGGACGGTGTAGCCTGCGCGAAGGCTGCTGCGGAATCCGAAGCGCATGAAGGCCGCGTAGTTCGCGCGGTCACTCGCGCCGAGCGAACCGGCGCCGCAGAAAAGCTGGCGCTCCAACCCGGTGTCGCCGCGCGCGTCGCCGGTCACGAGCACGCTGTTGAAGTCGCTTGTCCATTCCCAGACGAGGCCGTGCAGATCGCGGACGCCGAAAAGATTTTCGCGCCCGGTGCCGGCATCTAGCAGCACGGCGGGCGAGGGCGTCCCATACCAGCGCGTAAGCCCGGCTTGAAATTCCGTGTCCCTCGCGCCATCGCGTAACGTGAACCCCACGGCTGCGGAAACCTCCCACTCCGCCGTCGTCGGCAGCCGTTTTCCACGCGAAGCCGCAAACGCTTTCGCCGCGAACCACGAGAGATTGGTGACCGGCTGTTCCGCGCGCGCGCGGCCGAGTTCCAGGTCACCCGCCCAGTGCGCGAGATACCGGTCGTCGGCAAAGAGCCGCTTCACCTGGGAGCGTTGCCATTTCGGATTCTCGCGCACGAAGACGAGGAACTCGCCGTTCGTCACGGGCCGCACGTCGATCTGAAACGCAGGGATCGGAAGTTCCTTCGCGTCCTTCTCCCCGCGAAAGAGCGGGCGGTAAACCGTCTCGGGAATCGCGATCATCCCTGGTTCGGAGCCGCGCACAACGCAGAGCGCGATGAGCGAGGCGACGAGAGGCAGCGCGAGGCGAAAGGTCATTGGTTCACGGATTCCGCGTGGATTTTCTGCACTTCCTCCACGGTCACGATGTCACCGCTGTTGCCCCACGCGCTGCGGACGAACGTGAGGACGTGCGCGATCTGCTCGTCAGTGAGCATTACCGGCGGCATCAGGCCATTAAATGTTTGGCCGTTCACGACCATCTCGCCGGATTGGCCTTTAATCACACCGCGAATGGCGCGCGCTTTGTCCGCCATGAGATAGTCGGATTTGGCCAGCGGCGGAAACACACCGGGCAAGCCCTGGCCCTCCGCCTGATGGCACGCAAAGCACGTCTGCGCGTAGATGCGTTTGCCTTTCTCGATGAAAATTTCCTTACCCATCGCCGCGATCTTCGGCTCGGCGGCGATGGCATTCTTCATCTCGGTTTGGAGCGCGGCAACCCTCGCAGTCACGCCGCCTGGCAGCGCGTAGTCGCCGAGATAGGTCGCGTCCACTTCCTTGCCCGAATAGACGAGCAAGTTTTGCGGCCCTTCGACTTTGAGCATCCCGAGCGCGCCCTTGTTGAAGGCGCGGAAGAGCGCGTGATCCACGAGGATAAATGTGCCCGGCACATCCACCTTGAAATCGACGATGGCCGAGCCGCCCGCGGGGACGATCGTCGTCTGCACATTCTCCTGCGAGAGCTTCATGCCGCCCTCCTGGAAGACGTGGTCGAAAATCTCGCCGATGACGTGGAACGACGACGTGAGATTCGGCCCGCCGTTGCCGACGAAGAGCCGCACGCGCTCGCCGACCTTCGCCTTCAACGCATTGTCGCCGACGAGTGATCCGACCGCGCCGTTGAAGAGCACATAGCTCGGCTTTTCATCCACCGCCTTTTCCATGTCGAACGGCTGCAAGCCCTCCTCGCCGAATTTGCCCTTCGTATAAAAGTCGCCCTGCATCACGTAGAACTCCTTGTCCACTGGCGGTAGCCCTTCCTTCGGCTCGACGAGGATCAGCCCATACATGCCGTTGCCGACGTGCATCCCGACCGGCGCCGTTGCGCAGTGATACACGAAGAGGCCGGGGTTGAGCGCCTTGAACGAGAACTGCGAGCTGTGCCCCGGCGCGGTAAAGGACGAGGTCGCGCCCCCGCCCGGCCCGGTGACCGCGTGCAGGTCGATGTTGTGCGGCATCTTCGAGGTCGGGTGATTGCCGAGATGAAACTCGACGAGGTCGCCTTCGCGCACGCGGATGAAGAGGCCCGGCACCTCACCGCCAAACGTCCAAAATAGATAGTCCACACCGTCGGCCATGCGCTTGACTTCCTCGCGCACCTCGAGATTCACCACGACCTTCGTCGCGTGCTTGCGCTGGATTGGCGGCGGCACATCCGGAGCGGGAGTGAGCACCGCCTTCTCCTCGCCGATGATCTCCGGGTCCGTGCCCTTCGCTACCGACCCAGGCAGTGCGGCTGTCGTGGGCGGTGGCTCTGCGGCGCGCGTCGCAAGTAAGGCGGTAAACAGGATCGAAAGAAGGGGGACGGAGACTGATTTCATGGCACCCCACACTAAAGCCGTTCCGCGCTGCCGACTACGCATCTGCCCCGAAAGACTGCGCGTTTCTACGGTAAGACTTGTTCGCTGCCCGTAATACGACGCGGGGTCACGAATCACCTCCAAGTCTCCCGCATCTTGGAAGGGCTCAAAATAAATCGGCCCCAGCGGCAGCCGGCTCTGGCGGATTCACCGTTGCCACCGGGGCGCAAAACCGCGTAGGTGGGATATGGCCCGTCAATACCATATCCAGCGACACGCAGCGGTCCCAGGGCCAAGGATCGATTTTGCCGCGGAACTCAACCCCCAGCAGTGTGCCGCGGTTCAGGCACCGCCCGGACCCGCCCTGGTCATCGCCGGGGCCGGCAGTGGCAAGACACGGACGCTGACCTACCGCGTGGCCTATTTGATTGAGAACGGGGTATCGCCCCAGAACATCCTCCTGCTGACCTTCACCAATAAGGCCGCCCGCGAGATGCTCGAACGGGTGACCAATCTGCTCCCGAACGATCTCACGGGTTTGTGGGGTGGCACCTTCCATTCCATCGGCAACCGGATTTTGCGCCGACACCCCGAGGCGGCTGGGTTCGCGGCGGGCTTTTCCATCATGGACCGGGAGGATCAAAAGGACATGCTCGATTCGGTCATTGTGTCCTTGGGGATCAATACCAAGGAGAAACGCTTTCCCAAAGGCGAGGTGTTGGCCGACGTTCTCAGCTACTCACTTAATACAGGACGGCCTATCGAGGCGGTGCTTGACGAAAAATATCCCCATTTCCTGGAATATGCGGCGCAGATCGCAGGCGCCAAGACCCAGTACGAAGCCAGGAAACGATCAGCCAACTCGCTGGACTTCGACGATTTGCTCGAGAAAACCTTGCGCATGTTGCAGGAAAACCCGGGCATTGCCGAGCGCTTCCAGCACCAGTTCCAATTCGTGCTGGTGGACGAATATCAGGACACCAACTGTCTTCAGGCCGACTTTATCGATATCCTGGCGGCTCACCATCGCAACGTTATGGTGGTGGGGGATGACGCCCAGAGCATTTACTCATGGAGGGGAGCCAATTTCCGCAACATCCTTGAGTTCCCGAAGCGCTATCCGCAGGCGCAGGTCTATAAGATCGAGACCAACTACCGAAGTGCGCCCGAGATCCTCAACGTGGCCAACGCTGCCATTGAAGCCAACGTAAACCAGTTCAAGAAAGAATTGGTCGCTTTCAGGGAAGCCGCACCGACCAAGCCGGGCCTGGTGCCGCTCGGCGACAGCAACCAGCAGGCCGCTTTTGTGGCTCAACGGATCCTGGAACTGCGGGAGGAGGGGATTGATCTCAACGAGATCGCGATCCTTTACCGGGCCCATTACCATTCCATGGAAGTTCAGATGGAGTTAACCCGGCACGGGATACCCTTCCAGATCACCAGCGGGCTGCGCTTTTTCGAGCAGGCCCACGTCAAGGATGTCTCGGCATTCCTCAAGTATGTTGTCAATCCGCGCGATGAGGTGGCTTTCAAGCGGATGGTGCGCTTACTGCCAGGCATCGGGGCCCGCTCCGCCGAGCAGCTGTGGAAGGAAGTCTCCAGCGCCGTGCCTGATAATGCGACCGGTTCGGTTGCCGGAGTCATGCGTCGGATGCGGGTCCCTCCAAAGGCCACCAAAGCTTGGGAGCAACTGGCGCACACCCTTGAAGAGATCGCTCCCAAAGGGACCCCCAATCCACCTTCGGAGATGATCGCCAGTGTGATCGAAGCCATGTACGACGATTACGCCCGGGCGGAATTCTCCAACTACGATCAACGCCGGGAAGATCTCAACACTTTGGGCAATTTCGCCCGCCAATACGAGAGTGCCGCCGATTTCCTGGATCAACTCGCGCTCTTGAGCAGTTTGGATTCCAACGTGTCGGCAGGCGACGAGGATTCGGAAATGATTACCCTCTCGAGCATCCATCAAGCCAAAGGTCTGGAATGGCGCGTGGTGTTTGTCATCTGGCTCACCGAAGGGATGTTCCCTTCCTCGCGCTCCTTGGAAACCTTGGAAGCCGTCGAGGAAGAGCGGCGGTTATTCTATGTGGCTGTGACGAGGGCCAAGGATGAGTTGTATTTGACCTATCCCATGTTGCGCTTGAATGCCGGCTACGGGGAGAGCCTGCAGAGGCCCTCGCGTTTCCTGGCCGAGATCCCGGGCGAGCTCCTTGAAGAATGGCAGATCACCGGCGGCGGATTTGGGATGTTCTAAAGGTGAACCATACCGACCCCGCTTGACGGGCGGGTGCCAGATCTGGAGCCTCAGGTGCTCAACATTTGTAATTGACCGCGTCTCAAGTCAGATTCGGCGGTTGCGAAGCGGATTTAGCTTTGGCACGCGAACGGGGAAGCCCGGTGAGCGGCCCGGACGGCAATGTTCGCGGACCGGGCCAGCTCGCGGCCGCGTCACTCCCAGGGGAAATCACGCCTGAGGCTGTGGGATGAGTTGCCCTTTTCCGGGGTGCCTCGGAATCAAGGTTGGAGGATGCCACCGCAGTCGCTTTGCCTCTTCAACCGGCATACTTACCGGGACTACTTGATAAGCGCTTCCAAGGCTGGATCCGCTTCCGCACCGAGGTCCGTGGCGCGCTTGTAGTGTTTGCGGGCCGCTTCCTTGTTGGGTGGCTGCTGGCTGGCACACACCACCGCCAAGTTGAAGAATGCGTCGGCGTAATTGGGATCCAAGGCCGTAGCGGCTTCCAACTCCTTGTAAGCGGCTTCCTGCCAGCCTTTTTGGCTCGCTGTGATTCCCAGATAATTATGTGCCGTTGCGTTCTTGGGCTGCAGGGCCAATGCCCGGGTCAGGGACGAAACGGCCTCCTCGTACTTGCCTTCGCTATAGAAAATGATGCCCAAGGTCGTGTGGCTGAATCCATCTTCGGGAGCGATGGCGATGGCCTTCTTGAACGATTCCTCAGCGAGCTTGAGTTTGCCAGTCCGGAACCGGACAACGCCTAAGTTGCTCAGGGCGTGAAGGTTGTTGGGCGCCTTTGCTAGGATCTTTTCATATGCCTTTTCCGCGTCGCGGTATTCTCCACGGTCGAAGAATTCCTTGCCCTCCCGAGCCAACGGTAGCAATTCGATGGGCACATTGGGGTTGTTAGCCGCACCCACGCTCTGGGAGGAGGGTCCACTGCCCTTGACAACGTTGGGGTCGCTAGCGGGCCCGGAGATTGAAACGGGCTTTGAGATGTCGACCGTGGGGGGCGGCACTGGCGACGTCTTCCCAACGGCAGCGGGTCCATCGGTCGGAGCAGGCGCCGGGTTCGGGGACGGGCTGGGCGACGCACCTGGAGCAGGTGGGGCTATGGCTGGGGAAGGGACTGTCGCCACGGCTAACGCGTTCGGGTCAGCGGCCTCTTCTCCGTCTTTCGGCGCCGCAATGGAAATTTCTGCATCACTGATCTCCACCAAGGGTTTTTTGAAAAGTTTGCGCTCCTTTTCGGTGAGCTTGACCACTGGTTGGCCCAAGTAATCGATCTGCTTGAGTAACTGCTTGGATTGGATTTCCAGTTTAGCCAGTTCGCCTACGACCAATTTCTTGGTTTGCTCGCGGCGGGCTTGCTCCTTCATTTCGCGCATAATAATGGAGCGCATCACTTCGTTCTCTTCGCCCAGTTTCTTGCGGTCGGCCTGCGTGGTGGTGGAGTCTGTTTTAAGTTGCGCCAGGTCCTTGGATTGCTGGGTGAGCTTGGATTGGAGCGCACTCAGTTCCTGCTGGGAAGCCGTGCTGGCCTTCTGGGTTTCCGCCAATTGTTTGTTGGCCGAGGTTACGTCCTTCTTAAGTAGTGCGATCTGCTCGTCCTTCTTGGTCCCTTCGGTCTTGAATTGAGCCACCGACTTCTCAGTCTCCGAAAGCTTGGCCATGAGCGCGGTATTGTCGCCGAGGAGCTTCTCGACCTGTTTCTCGGCCTCCTTGAGGTGCTCGATTTGAGCAAAGGCTTCATCGCGTTCGGTGCTGGCCTTTTTGAGTGCTTCTTCTTTCTTGGCTAGCTTGGTGTCGGCCTCGGTTTTGATCTTGAGGGCTGCATCGATCTCTTTTTGCATCGCCGCGAGCTTGGCCGGCGTTTCTGCGTTTAGCTTTTTGACGGCATCCCTTTCAACCGTCAGGGCTTGCACGTTCTGCTCAGACTTGTTCAAGCGCGCCAAGGAATCGGTTTTCTCCTTACTGGCGCGATCTACTTCGGCCTGCATCGCCGCGAGTTTGGCCGGCGTCTCTGAGTTAAGCTTCTTGATAGCATCCCTCTCAACGGTTAGCGTTTGCACGTTCTGCTCAGACTTGTTCAAGCGCGTCAGGAATTCGGTTTTCTCCTTACTGGCGCGATCCATTTCGGCCTGCATCGTTGAGACGCGGGCCGTGCTGTCGGCAGTGGCTTTGCGGGCGGCGTCGCGTTCCCCAGTCACCAGTTCGATCTTCTTCCTGCCAGAAGTCACCCGGTCGGCCATTTGGTGCCGGAGCTCTTCGGCCGCTTCCTTCTCGATCTCGGCTGTGCGGAGTTGTTTGCGTGCCCGCTCGACTTCCACGTGCATGCTCTTGGTCGCCTCCGCAGATCTGGCCCCGTCGGATTCGGCTTTGATGAGGGCTTCCTCCGCGAGATCAGAGCGGCTCTGAAGTTTGCTCACCGTGTTCGAAGATTGCTGGGCCTCCTTGACTGCCACTTGGTATTTCTTGGCGAGGCTTTCCTTCTCCTCGGTAACGTTTTTGAGGTTCGCGCGGGTCTGCTCCAGATCTTTCTGGAGCGTCTGGATGCGATCCTGGATCTCTGCGAACGGATCGCGTCCGACGGGGGGCGTAGGCCGTTGGCGTGGAGCAGGGGGCACCGACTCGACTTGGGGGAGCGCATCGGGGATAAGGGAATTATCGACCGGGAGCGGGCCCGCTGGATCGTCAGCAACCGGGGCCGGAGGCTTGTCAGCGTCCTTGGCGGCTTTGGGTTTGACCCGGGCATACCCTTCGGCGGAGCGGTCCCTGCGATAGGCGACGATGGGTGGGTTCCACTCGGGGGCTCGGCGGGCCAAGGACTCCAAGAGCGTCATGGCTTCCTTGTAGGCGGTGGCGGCCGCTGTGAAGTTAGAGGCCCTTTCCGCCTTCTCGGCCGTGTCATACGCTGTGCGAGCGATCACGAACTGATCGCCGGGATCCGAGGATTCAGCCAGGGCGCTTGAGAGCGTCAGACACAGGGTAGCGAGAAAGAGCCAAACAAAATGCCGCATAGGGGAAAGGGAAAAAGTGGTGGAAACTACTTGATGGTTTTACCTGATGCAATCAGTTCTCATATACCCTACGTGAAAGCTTCTATCGCCACGCCAGATCTGCGCAGCCCGCACGGTGCCTGGATTAGCGTGCCTACTTTGGAGCGGTTGGGTGCCGAGGCCACCACCGCGCACCGGATCTTCTCGGGTCCAGACGTGTGGGTGGAACGTTTCGGGGAAGATCTCCTGGTCTCCCACAAAACGGCGCACGCCCTCGAACCGGTTCTGGCCGGGTTGCCGGTTTGGTGCCAAACCCATGGCTTGGGTTGGCTGCGGATCTTCGGGAAGCTGCTCCCGCTTCAAAATCAGGAGCGGGCGGCCCCCGTGCTTCTGGCCGGCGAACCAGGCCTGTCATTGGAGACCGTGGTCGAGGAAAACGGGGTCCGTTACGGTTTGGATTTCGGCGCGGGGTATTCGGCGGGCTTGTTTATTGACCAGCGGGCGAATCGCGCCTTCCTGAGACGCTCGGCATCCAAGCGGGTGCTCAACACCTTTGCCTATACCTGCTCATTCTCGGTGGCAGCCGCCATGGCCCAGGCAGTGACAACGAGCGTCGATCTCTCCCGCAAATCGGTGGATCGCGGCCGGGACAACTTCGCGCTCAACGGCTTGGATGCCAGTGACGGGCACCGGTTTTACGCGGAAGACGTGCTGGAGTTTTGGCCGCGACTCGCCCGCAAGAAGGAACAGTTTGACGCGATCATCCTGGATCCGCCCACGTTCTCGCGCGGGGCCCGGGGACGCCGTTTTCAAGTCGAGCGGGATCTGGAAGCTCTGTTTATTGCGGCCCTGGAGTTGGCGGCTCCCCGAGCCAAAATTCTGATCTCTACCAACTGCACGCGCCTGGATCGGCGCGCTTTGGAAGCCATCGCGCGGTTCGGGCTCAAACATGTGCGGCGTGCCGCCAGTTTCCATAGCGAGCCGGAGTTGCCCGATTTGGCGTCCCAATACAGCGCGCAGACGCTCTGGGTGCTGCTCAAGGACTGAACCCTAAAACCGCCGTCGAGTCGCGCTCCGAGTCCGAAACGGGGTGCCAGTGTCCCGACAAGAGCGGCATCCACCCAGAAGGAGTGGAAGATGCCCAAGCCACGCGGTTTGGCCCGAATCTATGTGCCACCCATTCAGGGTGGACGCCTCTTTCTTCCATTCCGGGGGTATCGCTGCGCTCAACCCCCGGCTACATTCTGGCAACCCTCCGGGTTGGCTTGGGTTGCGGGGCAATCTGTCCGCGTTTGCGTGCTCGGCCCCATCTGAGCCTATAAGCTCCTAATTCTGTGGCGTTTGCGTCCTTTATGTCCTTTATGTCCCTTATGTCCCTTTCCCGGCCAGACGCGAGGCGCATCTGCCAGACTCGAGTTCACCCGGAAAAACAGAGGGACTAGCGGACCTTGAGGAGTTCGACCTCGAAGATCAGCGCTGCATCGGGTCCGATTGGACCGCCGCCGCTTGGGCCGTAGGCCAATTTCGAGGGGATGAATAATTGGTATTTGGCGCCTTCCTTCATCAGCGCAACGCCTTCGGTCCAGCCCGGGATGACGCGATTGAGGGGGAACTCAAGAGGTTGCCCGCGTTTGATGGAGCTATCGAATTCGGTGCCATCGATCAAGGTGCCACGATAGTGTACGAGCACCGTGGAGGTTGCCGTGGGGGTCTTGCCTTCGCCTTCTTTGATGACCTTGTATTGAAGGCCGCTCGCAGTGGTTTTTACCCCTTCCTTCTTGGCGTTCTCAGCCAGGAATTTCTCGCCCGCTTCAAGTGGTGTTTCAGCCATGGCGCAGAGGGGTATCACCGAAAGGGCAACGAGGGCGAAAGATTTCGACAGATAGTTCATAGGAAAATGGTTGGAGACTTAGTTTGATCCAACGCTGCGCGTTTCACCAACGTTTTTGTCGCACCCAAAGCGTGCGGCGGTTGTCTTCCACGGGTCCGAAGACGAATGGCGGAGGGCGAAATGAGCCGCTGCCCTATGGCTATCCATCATTGTTAGCCCTCGAGCGAGTCATAGTCCCATTCGGCGGCAGGGATGAATGAGCCGGTGTCCAGGTCGATCGCGTACCCGAATGGGGCGGCAACCACGGAGCCCACCGCGATGGATCCCCTCCGGATGTCGACCATGGGATATCCGGAGGCATGGCGGGTGTAGAGGTCCCCGTGTTGTGCGAGGATCGCCTCCTGCGCGGCTCGCGGGAACTGGCTCAACCCTGCAAAGTAATGGTGTCCGTTGCGCTCGGCATGCGTGATACCCAAGGTCGCCACGACTGCGAGGTCTTGTAGCAATGCGACCGGCCCGACATTGGAAAGGTCTTCGGCGCTCATCTGCAAAACTCCGGAGGGATTCGCGCGCTGGCGGGCCGCTATGAGGCAGGTATTTGCAATGCCCTTGAACACCCCTTTGCAGTTCTTATGGCTGGTTCCCACATAGCCGCAGGCTAGAGCCGTCGCGAGCGTGCCTATCTCGGCATCCGATTCGTCGATGATGATCGGGGGGCGCTCCCGCCAGGCCAGTAGCGCTCCGGCCGTATCCGGGGCCAGTGCCACGTCCCGGTGGAAGGGTTGTTCCACGAAAATCAGGTGATCGAGGAAGCCCGCGATGGTGGGATCCTCGCGGAAACTCTCCCAGAGGTGTCGAAAAGGGGCGACGGCCTTGTAATTCTCGTTTCCATCCAAGGTGAAGGCACACTCCGGGTCGCTGGCTTTGAGCAGATCGACGATCCGGTGGAGTCGGAGCCGATCCCGTTGGATGTCCCCACAGAGCTTGATCTTCAGATGGGTGAGCCCGTCGGCCTCCAGACTGGCTTCCAAGGACTGGGGGAGCCCATCCTCGACGCGCTCTCCCACCGGGATTTCTGACTCTGTGAGCGGGTCGCTGAGCCCCACCGTGTGACGCGAGATCAGGCATTCCAGCGGCCGTGCCGGGAGGCCATCGGCGGGCACAGTTCCTGCCAATTCCGGGTAGATTACCCCCAATTGGAGCCCCAGCCGGTTCTCTCGTACCGCACGGGCAAAACTCACCCCTTGCTGACGGCAGAACGCATCGATGGTCGCGCGCTCGACCAGGGAAACCCCGAATCCCCAAAGTAACGGCGGAAATCCCTGTTGGTTGCCCCACACCCGCTGGCCGGCATAGAGGCCCTGCCAAAGCTCAAAAATGCTGGGCGACGGACCCGATGTCCGGGCCAACTCGCACGCATGTTGGATGACTAGGAGCAAGTCGGCCACTTCCTGCCGGACGGGCATTTCAGGATCCTTGGTAAACCATTTGGGAGGCAAGTGATCGGCCGCCATGCCTGAGTGCGGGTGCCCGTCGATTTCCAGGTCCACACGCAGGAACGCATGCGGTACACGTGTCATCGTGGTGATCCCGTACCGGAACGGCATCCGGGTACGCAAATTGTGGATGAACAGCTCGGTGCTGCGGACGCGGATTTCCATGTTTGCCGAGTTCTGCCAGTAATTGCCTCGCAAAGCTATTCCGCGTTCGGATTTGCGGGATGCGCCCGCCCAAGAATTAAGGATGGAGATTGAGCCGTGCCAGCCGTGACCCCTCCCGCAGGCTGCTTTTTTGACAGGATCGCCGGGATTTGCGGGATTTGCCTGTGGGATCCGATGCCGAATCCAAATCCCGCATCACCATCCCGATAATCCCGTTAATCCTGTCAAAACCCCGGACGGAAGCTGTTTCCGGGATGCCGTAGACGTTTGGATCCGCGAGCACGCCTTTTGAGAATGACGAATGGCGAACTGCGGCGACGGTTTGAGGAAACCCGTCGGATGTGCCCGATTCCGTCGTTTGCATTGGCCTTGGGGGGCGGGGGATGGAAAGGGCTTGCGTTCACAACTTCCAATAGTTATTGAAAGAAGCGTGAGCCCGCACCCTTCTCTTCCTCAGCAGGCCGATTCTCATGAAGCCCTCCAACTCGCCGCCGCTCGCGACGAGTTTGTCGCCCAATGGGGCGCCATGGGCAGCTCCTGGGGCATTAATCGGACCATGGCCCAAATCCATGCTTGGCTCATGATCACTTCGCGTCCCGTTTCCACGGATGACGTTATGGCTGAGCTCAAGATCAGCCGGGGCAATGCCCATATGAACCTCCGGGAGTTGGTGGGTTGGGGTTTGGTGCGCAGCGTCATCCGGAAAGGGGAGCGTAAGGAGTTTTTCGAAGCTGAGAAGGATGTGTGGAAGATGTTCTGCATCATCGTGCGTGAACGCAAACGGCGCGAAATCCAGCCCGCCATTGGGGTGCTTAAAAGTTGTGTGGCCCGTGTGGCAGACCTCCAAGGCGAGGAGGCGACGGCTTTTAGCCGACAAACGCAGGCGCTCTGCGATTTTATGGAGATGGCCGACAAGGTGCTCAGCCGGGTGGCGCGATCGGAAGCGAGCACGGTCCTGCCGTGGGCGATGCGGTACCTGAGCCGCTGATTTGCCGCCCATAACTTTCAGAATTTATTGAAACAACCAAAAGAAAAAGAAAACCCATGAACGCCGCTGTCTACACCTACGCCCTCTATCTCGCCATCACTCTGTCCATGACCGTCTGGGTCGCACGCAACCTCCACAAAAATGGACGCATTTTCCTGGTCGATAGTTTCCTGGGCAATACCGATCTTGCCGATTCCATCAACCATCTCCTTTTGGTCGGATTCTACCTGATCAACATCGGCTACATCGCTCTGGCGCTTAAATACGGGGAAAAGCCGACCGACCTCCAAGGCCTATTGGAAGTTCTCGGCACCAAGGTGGGCTTTGTCCTCCTAGTCCTTGGCGCGATGCACTTCTTCAACCTCTACGTCTTCGCCAGAATGCGTCGGCGCGCGATGTTGCAGGACGCCCCTCCTCCATTGCCTCCCCAAGGCCGGGTCGGCGTTCTCTAGTACAGTGCTGAGCCATGAAGACCTTGAATGTGCTTTATGACGGCAAATGTGGCCTCTGTACCCGGATGCGGGTGTGGATTGAACAACAGCCCGCGTATGTGGCCATACGGTTTATTCCTCTACAGGCTTACGATCTGGAGGAACGCTTCCCGGGAATCGGGGCATTCCATCCTGACCAAGAACTAGTAGTGGTCAGCGATGAGGGCGAGGTCTGGCAGGGGGAACGGGCGTGGATCCTGTGTCTGTGGGCGCTCAAGGAATATCGGGAATGGGCGCAACGTCTTGCCCGGCCAGCCTTGTTGCCATTGGCTCGCAGAGCCTGCCTGTTGATCTCCCAAAGTCGGCACGGGATATCGCGTTTGCTGTGGCAGCGTCCCGACAAGGATCTGGGGCGGTACACTAGGGAGCCTCGAAGGCCAAACTTCTGGGCTGGCTTGTGAGGTGCCTCCCCGGATGTGAAGAGGGTTGGACGGGGGCGAATGCTGATCAATCCGCAGCCTCTTGGAGCCATACCGGGGCAGGGGGGGTAACGCGCAGCGGCAGGCTGTGCGCCGCCGGGTACGCCTCATCAATACCAAGGCCGGTGTGCAATGGGCTTCCTGGTGGATGGAGAAGTGGTTCGCGGTTAGCGGGATGTGACTACTGGGCCGCCCTGATACTGGGCCGCCTGACCCTCGCCCTCACCCGTGAACCACCCCTTGGGCAGAGCCCGTGGCATTACGGCCTTTCCACCTGCTTCTTTAACTCCTCGGGCAAATGGTCCCAAAGCATTGGATGCGCCTCCACCAGCCTTGCGATGTCGGCAAGGTCTTTGATTCGCTTGCTTTGGCTCCCCGACGCATCCTTCCAAGCTAAGAGTTTCCCGCTGAGTGTGTCCTCCAGAGAGGCGACTCGGAGGAGAATTCCGTGAACATCGGCTGGCACTGCCCTGTTGGGAAAACCCAGATAAACGGCTTCAGTGCTCAGCTGGATACTCACCTTGGAGTGCCCTGTAAAGTTGACTGACCACTGATGCTTCTCTGCTTTGAACCCGGCCTCCTCAAGCGCATCCACTGCGCGCTCGATATCATTTGCGGTGACGACGAAATCAACATCCTGAGTGACCATTGGCTCAGTTGCCCAATGGTTCACGGCCACGCCTCCAATCGCGCACCACCGAATGTCTTTGCTTTCCAGGCAAGAAACCAACCGAGTCACATCGTCTGTTCCTCCGGACGTCTGCCAATCGTAAAACTGCTTTGCCGTCATGGAAAAACCGTAATCGATAGATACGTGGCTGTCAGCCATTTAGGCCAACCTCTGAAACTCTGAAAGGGAGCGCGGTGTGCGGGCCATCTTTAAAATGTGCTTCTGCTCTGCATTGAGCCTCAAGGAGCCAATCATGAAGGTGAGTAGCCGTTCAATCCGCAGACCAATTGCGAATCTGCTGGTTAGTGCGTGGAATGGCCGAGGGCAACGGCTGCGAAAGTGCGTTCAAACCAGAGCCTTCGCACGGTTCGCGGGCGAGGTGGGCGATTGCGGCCCGGGCTCATGGCCATGTGGCTCCTCATGTAAGCGGGCCACGGACACTACGAAACAATAGACGGCAAGCGAGAAGAAGAAAAACGTCGCTGAAAACGCAGCCACCTCGGTGAGGCTCTTAGGTTCGAGCAGGGGAGAGATATTGGCCAGAAGCTTGAATGGGCGGGTAACAACGTCCCAACTGTTGAGCCGGAGAAAGCGGCCTAGGTAAATGCCGAATGAACCCAGAGCCAACATTCCCGCTGCAAATGCCCACCCAAGGCGCCAGCCCAGCCTCTGGCGAACGAAAAGATGCAGAAGATAAAGTGAGAGGCTGCCCAGAAATATACCGCCACAGGCGAATGCGATGGTCATGAGCATGTCGTACCATCGGTAAATTCCATCGGTCCCGAACTTCCTCATGTGGATGAGGTCGGTGGTGATGTAAAACGCGTTTGGGAAGAAGAGGACCCACGCCACAAGCGCGCTCCAAAAACAGAAGCGATTGCGGCGCGCCGGGATTCTCCGGATGAGCAGGGCTAGAACTAAAGGAATCCACGCCAGAAGTAGGTTGCCAAGCAAACCCGAGAACCGGAATCGGAGATCCCCAACACAGGCGAAGCGCACCAAGAGCATCCCTGTGCAGACGGCTGAGGCGAAGCCCAGAGTATAAAGTGTATGGCGAACGCGCTGGGCGGGAATGTTGCGTTCTGGCGGCGCGGGAATTGTTTGGGCGTTCATTCTCTGAAACGTATGGCACCGCTTGGTAGCCGAATCCGCAAGGGCAGTCGATCAGCTTCAGTGCTGCGTTAGGTGTAGCGGTCATTTGGATTCTGCGTTCTGCCACCCGTTCCGGGTGGACGCATGTGGTCGCATTACCGGGGGCATCGCTTCGCTCAGCCCCCGGCTACGTTCTGGCAACCCTCCGGGTTGGCTTCGGTTGCAAGAAGGGTCCATTCAAGGCGTAGGAGTGCAGCCGTCCCCGCCCGTCATCTGCGTCAATCTGGGGCATCTGCGGACTTATTTCGTCAGCGCACCCGCCGCTGGGAGGCCATCGGCGGGTACAGTTCCTTGTAATTGCGGATAGAGAAAGGGCGCGGGTCGAGCCATGGTCCTTATTCTTCAGCAGGCGGTTCGGCCTCGCCTATCCAACGGCCTCCGAAAATCTTCCCTGACTCCACCTCAAACCCGTACACCGGGGCTTCGGGGCTTTTGCGGATCCGCTTGAGCAACGCTGGGGCATCCCGTTTTTGGAGCATCCATTCCTCGACGCCGCCTTGATGGCAGGCCAGCACCTTGTCGTGGCCC
>JAYVTN010000072.1:0-8003 GCA_043788785.1 Spartobacteria bacterium
GCAGCGGCTTGTAACCCAGGGCTAACACCGCGCTCAGCGGAGCCCGTTTCAGGGCTGGCTTCCAATAGTCGGGCGGGCCGCCGGTTTCATAATAATAGATCCACGAACCGTCCGCCTTTGCCCAGCCCGCGCACAGGATCACATGCCGGTGGGCAATGTTGAGCAGATCACCCGGGCGCAGATCGCGCGCATTCGCCAGCGGGCGACACACCGACGGGAGTTCTGTCGTGTCGTACACGCGTGGCAACTTCAAGCAACGCGAGACGAATCCCGAACAATCCACGCCGGCTGCTTGGGCGCTGACCGCCGCGTTGTCTGCGATGCGCTTGGCCGGCGAGGACACATCGCCTCCCGGCCTGCCGTTGGCAATCGCCAGGTCGAAAGAGGCCGGATCATCGAACCCACCCCACTTGTATGGAATGCCAGAATTGTTGTCTCCGGGAACCCACCAACCAGGTCGCTCCGGAGGCGTCTGATGACTGATATCCGGCGTATTGACCAAGATCCCCGCCCGGTCCTTCCCGTGCAGGACATTCCCGGCAAACGGTTGCCACCAGTGCTCTGCATAGTTCCGCGCAATGGCCATCGACTCGCTGGGCGTGATCTGCGAGGGAGCTCCCGGATCGCCCGGAACCAAGACGGAAGCCTCTTTCCGGACAGGCCCCGCGCATCCCCACATGCCGACTGCCACCGTCATCATCCACAGCAACGGGCTGCGGATGAGGGAAACAGGGTGAAAACGTTCGATCTTGCTGAAAAACACAGAGCTCTTGATAGTCTGCGCGCCTCTGCCCTGCAACACCTCCCCCATCATGAGATCCCCCATTTGCTCAACAACGGCTCTCTTCTTTGGACTGCTGTTGTCCATGGTCTGCCAGGGAGCGAACGCCGCGCCCGATCCAAAGCCGCGCCTTGCATTGGTCATCGGCAACTCCCGTTATGAATCCGCCGTCGGCCCCTTGCGCAATACTGGCCACGATGCTGAAGCCGTAGCCAAAACCCTGCGAAGTCTTGGCTTTGTCGTCCTCGAGCGGCACAATCTCACCCGCGACCAATTGCTGCGCGCAGTCTTGGAGTTCCGCAACCGACTGGCAGGGGCGGAGATCGGGCTCTTCTATTTCGCCGGGCACGGGATTTCGGTCACGGGCGCCAATTACCTGATTCCCATCAAATCGGGATACAACCCGGCGGGAGCCGATGATGTGACGCTGCGGCTTTTAGCAGAAACACACCTCTTCAACGTGGATCAGGCGATTGCCCAGATGAATGCCTCCGGGACCCGCTGCAACATCCTCATACTCGACGCCTGCCGCACCAGCCTGCTGGCGCGTACGGGCCGCACACGCGACGTCGCCGGTCCGGGCGGATTGGCAGAAATGAAGCCACCAGCGGGCTCGCTCATCGCCTTTGCCACCGATGCGGGCCAGACCGCCCAAGATGGCGAGGGCAAAAACGGCCTCTACACCGAAGAACTGCTGAAAAATATGCGCACCCCCGGCCTGACTATCGAGCAGGTCTTCAAGCGCACCCGGGCGGGTGTCCTCAAACGCTCCGATGGCGGGCAGATCCCGGCAGAATATTCCCGACTGGTTGGAGAGGACATCTTCTTGGCGGGTAGCATCCAGGTCCTGCCAGCTGAAGCCGTCCAGGCCCCGTTACCTTCCCAGGTCCCGGCGGCCCTACCCACCAATCCACGACCACTGCCGCGGCCAACCCTCAAGGCCATCTCCAGGTTGGCCGCTGCGGGAAAAACCAAGGAGTGTGTAGACGGTCTCCAACAAATCGCGCATACCCGCGGACCCGGCAATTACGCAGCAGAGCCGCTTGCAGCCCTGCTGGATCGGATCAAAACGGACTTGGAGGGTGCCACCAAACCTTCGCTGAAGGTCGAAGCAGACTTAACTGCCTGCGATCTAATCCTAACTGCCCTTCATGAGTGCCTGCCGCCCAATGACGCAAACCAATCCCCTTTCCGGGCCAAAGCCCTCAATCGGCGAGGCGACGCCTTACTGATCCTCGGACGCCCTGCGGAGGCGCTCCCGGACTTCGATACGGCCCTCACATTGACACCCTCCGACGCCTACATCGTCTTCAACCGGGGCCGAGCCTATCTCGCACTGGGCCGACCCGCGGAAGCCCGCGCCGCTTTCCAAACTGCTTCGAGCACCGATTCCAAACAACCCGGAGCCAAAAAGCTCGCAGCCAAAGCACTTGCGGCCACGCCGCCTTGAGACCTGCTGCTCGGCTCGACGTTGGTGCGCTCGGTGGAACTATCTGCACACGGTGCGGGGGACGCCAAGTCGTTACCGCGTGGCTTCTCCAACAACGGGGACCCGTTCCCCACCTCCGGGCCGGATCCCCCTACCGCTAACTAAACCCGTGAGCGACCCGGGGCTGATTTCCACGCCCTCTCCCCGGGGCGCGATTGGCACTGGCCTTACGACTAAGACTTCAATCGCCGAACGTCGGTTTACTTCTGCTTGCGCGTCTGGTGAGCAGCGTTCTCAAGGGAATCCGCCGTCCTTTCCCCAGACTGCCGCACGGCCTCCGCTGATTGGTCTGCGTTATCTTTGTGCACCTTGGCTTCGAGCTTGGCATTCTTTTCAATGGCGTCCGCTGGGTATGAGGTCGAATGTTCCAAGTGCAGAGAGGAGGCAGAGCGGATCTGCTTGTAATAGGCATCGCAGCCGGCTCTTGCGTAGCCGAAGCTTGCAGTTCATCGATCCTTTGCTCAGATCAAGCGCTGGCACCTATCGGACCGTTCCCCCCAAATCTTTTTATGACACCCAAATACTTAGCTCTCGTCCTCGCGATATGTGCGATGCCCGTGGCAGGGCTACTTGCCGGGCCGGCAGCCGTTAACACGGCCGACGGCACCCTGATCCTGAACAACAAAACCTATCCGCTAAAGCACTCGTTCGCCTACGAGGCAACGGTCGACAGCGAGGAGGTGATCGCGGTTGTCCTCACGGGCCAAACGGTCTTCAGCGAGCAACTCAAGGATGCGCGCGACGGCGAAAAGGAAGGGAGCGACCGCGGATTCAAGCAGCCGTTCCTGAAGATGTTTTTCAAGAAAACCGGCGTACTCCAGTACTGGTGCGCAGGCGGCGGCGGCACGGTCATGGGACGACGCAGCGGCAAGGCGACGGGCGATCTCAAGGTGCAGGAGGGCCGCACAGTCGGCAAAGTCACAGGGCAAAGTGAGAGCAAAGACATGTTTCCCTTTAGCTTCGACATGCATTTCGACGCCGCGCTGATCAAAGCGGGTGACCCGTTAACAGGCGCGTCTGCGAACAAACGCGGGCCGGCTGCAAACGTGAAGCCGACCGTCACCGGCGCCTTTCGAGGCAACGGCAAGGAGGCCAAGCTCGCATACGCTTCGGCTCGCTGGGGCGAACCATTCGACGGCAAACCGGGCATCGTGCTCGTTCTCAGCGAGAAGGATCATTCCAAAGACAACAAGCCAGATAACGGCGCCCTGTTCGGCCGGTTCGGCAGCGCGCTGATCATTTCCCTTTTCGAGGATGGCACCATCTACAGTTGCCAGGTCGTGCATGCCGCGATGAAACACTCCGGATTCAGCTCAAGCGGGACCATGGAGACCAACGATTTCACTTATGCTGACGGCAAAGTCCAAGGGGGACTCACGACGCACGGGCCAAGCGACACGTTCGGCGAGAAGTGGGAGGTGGACCTCCAATTCCTCGCGCCGCTCGGCGAGATCCCCAAGGAATCTCAGGTCCCAGAGCCGAAGCGGGAAGCCGCTGAGCCCAAGTCGGTGACCAAGAAAACCGCCGATGCCGATGACGAGCCGACCACGCCAGCCGCGGCCACCGGACCGAAAGGCAAGGAGGTTGCGCTCACGAAAGATGCAACCGACATCGAGTACAAGGAGATCGTCGGGCACATCGCCTTCAAGAGTAAGACGAATGTGAAGGCCGTATGCACCGAGCTCGCCGCAAATCTGAAAGCGCAGGGTTGGACGAAAGACGGCAGTGATTTGATCCAGCCCCAATCTTCGATCCTCAAGCGCAAGAAAGGCGAAGCGACCCTGACAATCTTCGTAACACCGGAAGGTCCAGGCAGCGCGGTCCAGATGATGACCGACGGCCTTTCCTGGGACTAAGCGCGCGGCGGAGGGTGAAAGGCGACTCCCGACTATCTTCTAGTGTAGTCCGCTGCAATCAGTGAAGTGTATTGAGCTTCGTCCGAGCGCGCTTCACTTTTGCGAGGATATCGGCTGCTGTCGCGGTCCAAACAAAGGCGCGCGCGCGCCCCTTTTACAGCTGGCCGTGTTTATAGCGTCCCATCAGGGCTGGCGCTGGCAAATCGACCCTATGGACCCTATGGACCCTATGGACCCTATGGACCCTATGGACCCTATGGACCCTATGGACCCTATGGACCCTATGGACCCGGTGCTGGCGCTCCAGATTGCGCAGATAAGACAGATGTGGTCGGGGCTGCTCCCCAACGACATCTGTGTCATCTGCGCAATCTGCGGATTAGGCGCAGGACGGGGATTGCGGTTTCCTTGCTAAGGTTTGTCGGTGGAAGCCCAGCCTCTGTACTCTTGTGTGTGGTCCGACCCGAAAAGTAAGCAGCGGCAAACCGCGCCGATTCCCCGGGCCGGGAGCCCGGGGCTAATTTCCTTGAACCCTCCGGGTTAGGGTAGATCCCTGTAAGCCTGCGCACTCTGCAGGCCGATTTAGCGAAGTACCGTATGTCACTTCCCGTTCCAAACAGCCACTCCAAGCTCGGTGCGTGGAGTTGCCGGGATTCGACTCACCGGGTCAGGAGACCTTGCCCCCAGGAGGCCGTAGCGGTGACGCGTTTCACTCACGCTCTGCTCCCGCAGCCAGTGCGTGAGTTCGATGCGCCCGGATGCTAGAAGCGGTCCATTGATCCAGTTCAAGCCGGCCTTGTGCGCGCACCTCAAAATCTCGTCACTCGGACTCTCCACCGTGCGCAGGAACTCCGCCCCGATCGCCAGGCCCGGCAATCTCGCGATGAACTCGGCATCGCTCTCTTCATCCCGCACACTGAGGGTTAAAGGCGTCCCCGTGACTTCCGATGCCAGTCTGGCCCGTTCAATGGACGTTTGATCGCGCCCTTCGAGCCGTAGGATCACCCCGCGACAAGGCCGGTAGCGGAACACATTCGATTCACACCGCAAGGCCGATGGGTCGTGCTCCATACTAAAGTGCTCTGTCCACGCTGCGCGATAATCGGGAGCCGCCGTGCCGCTATCACTGAGCCGACACAAGCTGAGCACATAGTTCGGCCCCCCTGCCTTGGCTCCTAAACCAATGCACGACTTCTTCCATCCCCCGAACGGCTGGCGCTCCACAATGGCGCCGGTGATGGGACGATTGATATAAAGATTGCCCGCCTGGGCGCGCTCGCGCCACCAAGCGATTTCATCGGGATCAAGCGTGTGCAGACCCGCTGTGAGCCCGAAGTCAGTGCCGTTTTGCCACTCCGTTGCTTGCGCCAGCGACCCTGCACGCATTAGGCCGAGCACGGGCCCAAAGCATTCTGTGAGGTGGAACCATGAACCCGCCCGCACACCGAGCTTGATGCCAGGCGACCAGGCACAGGGATCGTCGCCCAGGTGGCGCGGCGCCAGCAGCCACTCTTCGCCCTCGTCGAGTGTCGTCAGGGCACGCGCCAAATCCTTTCCCGGCTCCGTCACAAGCGGTGTGACAATGCTACGCGCGTCGACTGCGGCGCCTGTGTGCAAACTGGCTGCGGCATCCCGGAGTTGCCGGCGAAATCCAGGGTCGTCGTAAACCTCCGCTTCAAGCACGGCGAGGCTCGCCGCGCTGCATTTCTGACCCGAGTGCCCGAACGCGGAGCGCACGAGATCTCGAATGGCCAACTCACGATCCGCCTGCGCTGTGATGATGATCGAATTCTTGCCGCTCGTCTCTGCAAAGAGCGGGAGCGCAGGCCGCCACTCCTGGAACATTCGCGCCGTCCCATAGCTGCCCGTAAGAATAACAGCGGCTATGCGCCGATCCGTGAGCATGTCGCGGCCCGTGACGCCATCGCACGGAAAAAAGTGCAGCACTTCCCGGGGCACGCCCGCCCCCCAGAGCTGACGCACCAATAACCACGCCGACTGGGTTGTGGTGCGCGCGGGTTTGAATACCACGCTATTGCCCGCCATCAGCGCCGCCAGCACACCGCCCGCAGGAATCGCGTACGGGAAATTCCATGGGGAAACCACCGCAACAACGCCCATGGCCTCCATTCGGACGGCCTCTGGTGCTTGTGCTGTGCGGGCGTAATAGCGGGCGAAGTCAATCGCCTCGGAAACTTCTCCATCGGCCTCGGCAACGGCTTTCTTCCCGTCCACGCGCAGACAGGCAATGCTCTCGAATCGTTGAGCGGACATGAGGTTCGCAGCGCGGTTCAGAATCTCGGCACGCTGGGGCACGCCCAAAGCCTCCCATGCGGTTTGGGCCTGAGCCGCCGTGCCTAGCATCGAGTCAAGTTCCGGCAGACTGGGAAGCGGTTCCGTGCGCCAAGCCCCACTGGCTTCTTTCAAAGCCGTCCGCAGGGTTGCCTGCGTCCAGTCCGAGTCCGGCTCATTCCGAAACCCGAGTGACCGCGAGGGATCGACCGCGGCTCCCTTCCTGCGTGATTCACTGCTTACCGTCGTGCGGTCGGCCCACCCTTGAGAGAAGCGCTCCTTCTGGCGGGCCCACTGCGTTGAGCCTGGCCGCATGGCAAACATATCGCGCAGGAAATTTTCAGGGGCGGTATTCTCGTCCAGCCGCCTGACCAGATAGGCCATTGCGCTAAGAAAATCCTCCCGGCCGACGGCTGGCGCATAGAGTAACAGAGAGCCCGCACGATCACGCACCGCCCGGGCCTGGTGATTGGCCATGCCCTCGAGCATCTCAAGTTCCACCCAGCGCTCGACGCCGTTCTCCTCGCGCAAGACCAGCGCCAGCGCCACGTCGAAAAGATTATGAGTCGCCACGCCCAACCGCACCGCAGCTGCATTTTCAGGCTGGCATCCGTATTCCAACATCCGACGGAAATTGGCATCCGTCTCCGCCTTCGACCCGTAAGTGGCGGAATGCCACCCGTGCATCTCTGCCTCCACCGCTTCCATGGCGAGGTTCGCGCCTTTAACCAGCCGGATCTTGATAGGCGCTCCCCCAGCGGCCACGCGTCTCCGCGCCCAATCGCTCAGCTCGCGCTGCACGGAACCCGAATCCGGCAGATACGCCTGGAGCACGATGCCCCCGGCGTGCTCCCCAAACTCAGGCTCATCCAATACTTCACGAAAGGCCGCAACAGTGAGCGCCAAGTCGCGGTATTCTTCCATATCAAGATTTACGAATTTCGTCCGCTGCGACGCTGCACGATAGAGGACCCGCAACCGCGACTTGATTGCGTCGAGGGTTTGCTCCCAGGCAATCAAATTGATCTGACTGTGAATGGCCGAGATCTTCACCGAGACATACTCCACCGCGGGATCCTCAAGATGGCCTAGCACCGCTTGGAGTCGGCGATGGGCCTCCTCTTCCCCGAGAACCGCCTCGCCGAGATGGTTGAGGTTGATCCGGAAGTGTTCTGCCGTCCGGGTTCTCAAGTACCCATGGAGCGGCGCGTCCTCTCCCTGCAAGATCACCCGGGCACAGTCTGCCCGCATCCGCGCTGCGATTGCCTTCATTACAAGACCCGGCAACAGCCTGCTGCCAAACGCGCCCGCCCACATCAGAAGCCGGTCCAGTTGGCTAGGATACCGTGGCAGGCCGAAAACCTCGATCAAGCGGCGCCAGCGCCGGGCGGAGATGCCTGGGTCAGAGCTGCGGAACACCTCATCCACCATCGCCAACGTGAAAGCCTTGCCCGCGAGGTCGTTCATGAGCCGCCCCAGCTTCGCCGATTCTGCGACTTCGGCCCGGGTCTGGCAGCTCAGCGCGGTTGATAGCAACTGCTCGGCAAGCAATGCCGCCCTCTCACGAAGCCGATCATCGCCAGAC
>JAYVTN010000073.1:0-3437 GCA_043788785.1 Spartobacteria bacterium
CCGTATGGACCGTATGGACCGTATGGACCGTATGGACCGTATGGACCGTATGGACCGCATGGACGCTATGGACCGGGGTCGCTGACTTCATACCTTCGGAATATGATGTGACAACGTAATATTAACGTTCTGACAGATGGTCGCGCTGATTGGCCGCAGACGCCTATTTCCGAGCCGCGTCTCCCGCGAACACATCAACGACCCTAGGCACACGAAGGCTGATCGCCGCAGGCGCAGGTGCCCGATACGTCCAATTCGACCAGCACCCCCGTTTACCCTTTTGAAGCGTTCAATTTTGCCCGGCAGCCATCCAACGGATTGCCGGAAAAGATTGGGCGCTTCACTTTTTTCTCCGACGCCGAGCCCTCGGCGGGGCCACTGGCGTCCATGGACTGGGAAGCCGCATGCCACGGCGTTTCCGCTTTTAGCTTTCAGCTTTCGGCTTTTGCTTCAGCCCACGGCGTTTCCGCTTTCAGCTTTCGGCTTTTGCTCCATGCCACGGCGTTTCCGCTTTTAGCTTTCAGCTTTCAGCTTTTGCTTCAGCCCTTCGTAGAGCACGATCCCCACCGATGTCGCCAGATTCAGACTGCGCGTGTTGCCGATCATGGGGATGGTGAGGCATTGCTGCGCGTTGGCCGATAATATCGCCTCGGGCAGGCCGCGGGTTTCACGTCCAAACACAAAGAAATCTCCTGGCTGGAATGCGACATCCCAGTAGGACCTCTGGGTTTTGGTCGTTAAGAAGAAGAACCGGGCATCGGCGGCTTGTGCGGCACGCAACTCCTGGAAGCTCTCCCAGACGCTCAGTTGGACTTCATGCCAGTAATCGAGTCCCGCCCGGCGTACGGCGCTATCGTCGATGGAGAACCCCAGGGGCTTGACCAGATGCAAACGCGAATTGGTTGCCAGGCACAGTCGGCCGACGCTGCCGGTATTGTGGGGGATCTCGGGCTCGATGAGGACGACATTGAACATAGCTCTGCGGTTTTCGGCCTAACCGCCTTCGCTCAAGCGCTTCGCCGGAGCCTCGAAAAGCATCGTATGCGCTTCGGAAAGAATCCGCGGGATGTCCTCGGCAAACCGGTGTCCTCCGAGGGCGGCCCGAACGGTTACGGGATCGAAAGCGGCCGCGTTCTTGCCCGGGAACCAGTGGCCGGCATTCCCCATCAGATTGTAGCGCATCTTGCCCCACCGGGTCAGGTCCAGGGCCTTGGAGTAGGTCCAAAGACGCAGGATTTCCTGCACATTGAGAGCGCCGGGCATGGTTTGGTAGTTGGGAAGCGAAGCCAACCCGTGGGAACACCATTCGTTGCCGAGGACGTTTTCCATTTCCTGGCGCAAGCGCGCGACGATGGGAGCGACGGTCTGGCCGGCCGTATCGTAGTGATCCAGAGCGGCCACATGCTCATCAAAGTCGCTGGGGCGTGCAGCCCCGACACTCAAGGTATGAATCTCCGGACGCGCCAGGCAGTAGAGATCATTGAAAGCGATGGGCGAAAGCGGCCGGCAAAGCTCCGTGAGCTTGGGCGGGGCATCGTATAGCATGCCTCCCTTGTCGGTGGGACTGATGATGAACATCCCCATGTCCTGGGCCTTGGCTGCTTGGACCGCGGCCCAGTTGTAATCGTTCACGAAATACCAGTGCAGGTTGACGTAATCAAATTCCGAGGTCTCGACGGCCTTGAGGATGACATCGGTGGTGGCGTGGGTCGTGAAACCGATGAAGCGGCATCGACCCTCGCGCTGGAACCGGCGGGCGACCTCCAAACAACCGCCTTTGCGCAGGGTCCAATCCAGAAGCTCGGCGTCGTTGATCCCGTGGATGGAGAGCAAATCGACGTGGTCGAGTTTGAGGTACCGCATGGAAGTCTCGAACGTGCTGGCAAACTCTTCAGCGGAAGCGAACGGAGCCACTTTGGTCTGCACGATCATCTTCTCGCGCGGCAACTTGGGCAGCAGCCATCCCAGTTGCATCTCGCTGCTGCCGTACCCGCGGGCGGTCTCGATGTGGTTGATCCCCAGCTCCAAACCCCTCAAGACCGTGGCCTCCAGATTGCGCTGGTTGTCTTCAGGGATAGCCTCCGGCGCGCAATCCTCCCACTGATGCTGGTAGCGCATTCCGCCACAGGAGAATACGGGCATTTGAAGGTCAGTGCGTCCGAAACGGCGATATCTCATGTTTGGGGAAGTATGATGGCTGAAGGATGAAGGGGCGGACAGGGCAACTTTTAGGCGGAAAATGCGATAAGGATTGATCAGGAGTGCTAACGTACGAGGGTTAATCGAGCACCTAAACAATCGGATGCCACTGGATGAAGCACGGAGATCGAGTAAAAGCAATTGTTGTAAACCATGCAAAGCGCAGCCTTAGCACCAGAGGCAGTTCCAGCGGCACGGGAATCAGTGGCACGGGCATCCTGCCCGTGGACGTCCGCCCTCTTCGCGAAGCTGCCTTGGGTGTCCGGGCTCCATGGGCTGGAAGCCCATGCCACAGGGTGGCCAGGGCGGCATGCCACGTTGGGGGTGGCCCTCGCGTTATGGTTCCTGCTCCCTATGGATGCCCATAGCCAGGATCGCGTTCAACAAGCCCGCCTGAATACCGGCGCCCGCATCCGCGAACGTTTTGCCAAGGCCGGGGCGCCCTACCCCGCGGACACCCTCTTCCTGCGGGCTTTCAAGCAAGAGGCCCTCCTGGAACTCTGGGCCCAGTCTGGCCACGGAAAATTCCGGCTCGTGGCGGTGTACCCAGTCCTCGCGGCCTCGGGCCAACCGGGGCCGAAGCGCAAGGAAGGCGACCTGCAAGTGCCCGAAGGCGTGTATCAAGTCGACCGGTTCAATCCCAAGAGCGCTTTCCACCTCTCCTTGGGGATCAACTACCCGAACGCTGCGGATCTAGTACACGCCGACCCGCTCCAACCCGGCACGGACATCTTTATCCACGGCAGCGATGTCTCGGTAGGCTGCTTGCCGCTCGGGGATGCCGCCATTGAGGAGGTTTATCTCGCCGCCTACGATAGCTCCCTCGCCCATCATCTCCCCATCCGGGTCCATATCTTCCCTGCCCGCATGGAAGGGCCCGCATGGGAGGATTTCTCACGGAACTGGATTTCCGGGAACCCTGGCTTGGCGGAGTTTTGGGCGGGTCTGAAGCCCGTTTACGAGCAATTCGAACGCGAACACCGCCTGCCTGTCCAAACCCGCAGGCCTTGAATAGGGATTAAGGAGGGAGCCCGACCGTGCACAAAAGCTTGGTGATTCCTGATATCTGGCAGCAACAGGCTGTCCATGCGCTCCGGGAAGGTTCCGATGTCGTCGTCCATGCTCCCACGGGCTCGGGAAAAACCTACATTTTCGAACTTCTCTACGGCTCCAGTGTCCGCGGGTATTGGCCCCGGTTGGTTGGTAACGCCTTACGGGCGGACCTGGGCTTCCAGCCC
>JAYVTN010000074.1:0-4255 GCA_043788785.1 Spartobacteria bacterium
GACGCTCTGCGGGGCGCTGGTGTGCACGGAGGACTACGCGGTTTCGATCGCCCGCAAGATGAACAGGGAAGGCAGGATCGGGCAACCGGCTGCCGAGGACCGCGCTTACGTCCGGGATTCGGAGGGCAACCGGGTGCCGTTTGATTACGCGGACACCCAGGACGGATCGCCACGGCGCAAGGAGCTGATCCTGGAGGATCTGGACCAGGCTGAGCTTCACAAGATCAAGATTGCGCTCAAAAAGCAGTGCCGGAGGGTTTGGCCGACTAAAGCCGATCTGCTGAGTGCGATCCGCCTACTGATGGGGGAATCGGAGGCGGCTGGGGTATCGGGCGGACAGGCGGGCGACGCGGTTTGCGCGGCGTTAGGGGCAAAAGAGGCCCCGGATCTGGACCGGCTGGTCTACGAGGATCTGCTGAGAGTGAAGGCAGCGCTGCATTTGCTGATGGCCGGGCGTGCGGAGGAAGTCGACCAGCCGTTCTAGTATGGCAGCCAAGCAGCCATCGACCGTAGCGCCAAGGGCGAGCCACAAGGTTCCCGGGGACCTGGTCAACGAGCTGCTGGGCCGGATCAAGCGGGTCTTCTACCCGGACGACGAGAAGCGCTTTTACTGGGAGAGGGATCTCCTTATCCAGGCCCTCACATATCCGGCCTGGTACTTGCGCAACCGGGCCGGGGATGGCGTCGGGCTGCCATGGTCCCGGTACGAGAGCATCATCCTGGGCATGCTCAGGACGATCAAAGAGCACGGCGACACGGCTGGCATCCGGAGCTTTGGGCGGTATTTCCTGACTGCGGTGCAAACCCACATGCCCTTGCACTGGGAGGACTACTACGCCGAGGCCAAGCGTGCCTCGAATCTGTTCGACTCGGTCATTGCGGGCATTGCCCAGGGCACCGTACCCGCGCCGGACACCACGGTTCGCGACCTGGCCGCCCTGCACAGCGACCTAGCGCTCAAGTCCGGTCGTAAGCCCAAGGCCAAGCCGCAGGATTCATCCGAATCGGCCGGGATTCAAATAGAGCTTTTTTGACATGACACGCACCCTGCATCACCCATTCCAGAGCCATTCAGGGGCTATTCCCGCCGACGCGCGGGATTCAGATTGTTTCTCTGACCTTTGTCGTTCCCCCACCTTCCCGGCTTTCCTTACCGGATCGTTCGCGGGATTCAGATTTGCCCATCTTCCGGGCATTTCCCCCTGATTCCGGGCATTTCCGCCCTTATCGGACCACTTGTCCCTGATCCCTTCATACTTCATCCTTCATACTTCATCCTTCATACTTCATCCTTCATACTTCATCCTTCATCCTTCATCTCTCCCCCTGCGCCCCAGCCGCGAGGGACTGTATCCGTACACCTTCCGGAAGGCGCGCGAGAAGTAGTTGCTGTCGTTGAACCCGGACTGCAGGGCCGCTTCGGTGCAATTGACTTCCCCCGCCATCAACAGATCCCGGGCGACTTCCAAACGCCTCAGCAGCAAGTTCTGGTGAAAGGTTCGCCCGGTCTCCGTCTTGAGGATCCGGTTGAGGTGATTGCCGCTGGAGGCACAAACCCGGGAAGCTTCCCCCAACGTCAGCTCGGGCTGCCGGGTCGCCTGGTCCCGGATGAGTCCCTGGGCCCGCTCGGCGATCAAACGGTGCCGCCAGGCCGTATGCCTGAAATGTTGCCCGAAACCATGAGCCCTCTGGGTCGCCCGCAGGCAGAGAGCGATCAGGCGCAGCAGATGGGCTTGGATGAGGGAGGCAAATCCCACTTCCCGCCGGACATTCTCGGAAACGATCTCGGCTATGCAGGCGTCAATCTGCTGCTGGTCGAAGGCTTCCAGCACAAAGGGACGGGCTTGCTTGGCATGCACCAAACTCAACAAGACTGCCGCCTCGCTCTCCATGGGCAAGCCCCCGAGATTGATGGCTGCGTACCCGGCCCCGTCGATGGTGAAATCCATGGCCAAACACACGGCCGGCTCGGAGTGGTCGTTGGTAAAAAGGTGGCTACAGCCGGCGGGTAAGAGGAAGATGCTACCTTTCCCAACCCGATACGGGTGATTTTCGGCTAAAAGGTAGCCGCTGCCGCGCTGGTAATAGAGCAACTGGTGACGTGCATGGGCATGGGGCTCGCTCATCGGTGCGCTCGTAACGTGCTGGTTAAGCTGCACGCGCCACAGGTGGAGGGCGGATTCCCCCAGCCGGTAATCCAATTTGGCTCCAAGGATGTTCTCCCAGCCTTCCGGGATGAGCCAGTGTGGGTTCAGGGGGCTCTGGACGAGCTTGCTCATACGTGACGCCGCACCCGCACCGACACGTAATCGGAATCTGGCAGGATATACTTGCGCAGCTCCACTTCCACCGACCGCAAGGCAAAGCGCTCCAGCAATCGGCCGGCGATTTCCGTAGCCAACGTTTCGATGAGCTTGCGCGGGTGCGCCCGGGCAAGCTCCTGAACAGCCCGGCTCAGGATATAGTAATCGACCGTATTCTCGATGGAGTCCCTTAAGTTCTGGAAATCGGTCAAGGGCTCCAGCGTCAGATTGACCGTCAGGCGTTGGGCCTGTTCACGTTCCCCCTCGGGGACGCCAATGTGGGCCGACAATTCAAGCTCTTGGATATGGATCAAGTCAGGCACAGGCAATAGACTATCCGATCCGGAACTTGACGTCCCGCACCGTGCGGGCCCCAAACCGCTTTTTGAATTTCTCAACAATCTGCGGTTTCCAGACCCGGTCGAGTTCGTAGTGGATGGTGGGCTGGAGCACCCGCACGTAGAGGATCCCGTCCTTGAGCCGTTGCGGGGTGGAATGGGTTGCGATGAAGTCGCCCACCAACTCTGCCCAGGCTTGGACGACCTCCTCTTCCTTCAACCGCTCCTTGAGCCCAAGACTCGCCATCACCTTCGCCAATGTCTCTCCCACTGGCTTGGCCGAATCCCGTACAAACGGGATTTCCGGCAAGCCGCGCCACTCCCGAAGCACAATGGCGCGGATTTTCTCAGGTTTCATCGGGGAGGTGGAAGGCGCGGGACTCCTTCCATAGAGGATCCCAATTGGGTTGCTGACAAACAAAAACCCCTTCACCCGGCCGGGCGAAAGGGTCTTTTGAAGTTCTAATCCGCCGGTTTACTGGCCGTCGTTGCCGATGGCTTCCACAGGGCAGCCTTCCATGGCTTCCTTGCACAAGGTTTCCTCTTCCGAGGTCTCCGGCTGCTTGAACACATAGCTGTGGCCGCCGTCGTCGTTGCGGGTGAAATTTGCCGGGGCAGTCTCTCGGCACAGGTCACAGTCGATGCATTGATCATCGACGTAAACCTTGCCAGCCACGTTCTCAGGATATTTGTTTGCGAAATCGGCCATCTTATTCAGGATTTTGGGGGCCACAAAATAGAGGCAACCCACGGCATTGCAATGACATTCTAGGGGACGGCTCAGGGAGCCATTGAGGGAGCCACAGGGCTGATCCCCGACCCGATACTGTGGAAGGTGGCGTCTCTGGGCAATACCACACGGTCGCAGAAATCCCCGAACCCTTCCCCTGACTGGCGCTCCAGGGCGTATCGCTTGATGATGGGGCCCACTAACTTCACGGCATCCTCCAGGGTCACACTCGGAGATACCAGACGGTTGAGGCGGGTACCGTCATATTTGGCCCCAAGATAGAGCGCATATTTCCCGGGAGCGCGTCCGACCAGACCGATCTCGGCCAAGTAAGGCCGGGCGCATCCGTTGGGGCATCCCGTGATCCGAAGACTGATGGCGTCCTGGCTCAAGCCGGCCTCGTCGAGGATCGACTCGAATTTCTCGAGCAGGTCGGGTAACGCGCGTTCGCTTTCAGCCAAGGCCAACCCGCAGGTCGGCAGAGCCACGCAGGAAAGCGCATTCAAGCGCATTCCCGAACGCTCGTTCTCCTTGTCCAATCCGTGTTTGGCCAAGATGGCCTCGATGACCGGCTTCTGGGCGGGGGTTACCCCCGAGAGCGTCAGATTTTGGGAAGGTGTCAGGCGAAAATCGCCGGTGTGGATTTCGGCGATCTCGCGAAGAGCCGTCTTCATTGGCCACCCGGGGAGGTCCTTGATGCGGCCACTGAGAATGTGAAGGCCATAGAACCAAGTCCCGTTGGCGCATTCAAACCAGCCATGGAGCGTCATCAAAGCGCTGCTGGGCGGCAAGCGCTACCACCTCGTCACCGGCCCGAGCAACCCGGCACCGGCCGGGCGCAAGCCGGCCAGGCTGGCGAAGAGCATCAGCGCCGAAGAGGAGAA
>JAYVTN010000075.1:0-5119 GCA_043788785.1 Spartobacteria bacterium
GCCACGATTTCCCAGGCACCGCCTGTTGGTTCCCTTCTCTTCGCACGGATGCCCAAGGCAACCTAACTGTACGATTCAAGGCGCCCGACGCCCTGACACGCTACCGTCTGGTTGCGGTCGCGCATGCTCAATCCAGCCAGTTCGGCTCTGGAGAAAGCGCGGTGGAAATCCGCAAACCCTTCCTGATCTTTTCTGCCCTGGGACAAGGCGCCAATCAAGGGGACGAGATCCTGGCCCGGGCCGTGGTCCGCAATGAGACCGGCAGCGCCGGAACGGTGGAGGTGAGCTTGACCCTGGATGCCACGGGCGAGGCTGCGGGCAAACCGCTCAACGCCAACCTCTCACTCAAGGATGGAGACTCCGGGACAGTGGATATCCCCGTCCGGCTACGTGCCATGGGCAGCGCCCGTTGGCAGTGGACAGCCAAACTCAAAACCCAGGATCGGACTTTCGAAGACGCGCTCACTGCCTCCTTGAAGATCGGCTCCCCGGTACCACTCTTTCGCGAGACCTATCTGACCGACCTCAGCGGCAAGTCCAACGATTTGCTCGCTGGCGTAAACCCACAGCTTCTCGAGGGAACCGGGTCGGTCAACGTGACGCTCTCGAACACCCGCTTGGCGTCCTTGCGGCAAAGTGCCAAGCAATTGCTCGAGTATCCGTATGGATGCGCGGAGCAAACGGTGTCGGCCCTGATCCCTTGGATCGTCATCAACGAGTTGGGGCCGGTCCTCCCCGATCTGGCAGCTTCCAAGGCGGACATCCGCAAGACCGTGGATGCGGGCATCGCCCGACTCTTTGCCCAACAAACTTCCAGCGGAGGGCTTGCGTATTGGCCCGGGGGCCGGGAGCCTAACTTCTTTGCAAGCGCCTATGGAGCGCTAGCACTCGGGATTCTTCAAAAGCAAGGCACGCCAGCACCCGGTGGATGGCCTAAGCTGTTGGGATACCTGAGTGGGGAGTTGCGCACAATGAACCAGAAACATCCCAAGCACTCGAGGGACGAGTTCGCTTTGGCGTTGCTGGCACTCGCAACCGCGGATGCGCCTGAACCCGCCTATCATGAGCAACTCTTTGCCCGCCGCGCGGAGCTTTCCATGGAAGGACGCGCACTGCTCGCCTGTGCGATCATCCAAGCCAAAGGCAAGACCGGCCCTGTGGCCAGGCTCTTGGATCCCACGGCAGCGGTGCCCGAATCCTTCTCATGGTTTGGAAGTGCGACCCGGGAACGTGCGGTTTGTTTGATGGCATGGACATGGTACAAACCCGAAGACCGGGAGATCGAACGCTTGACCAAGGAGATCTTGGCCGCGCGCGTCAACGGCCACTGGCGGACGACCCAGGAGAATGCGTGGGCCATGCTAGCGCTCTCGCGTTACTTCACCACCGTCGAGCGTAAGATCAGTCCTGTGAACGCCACTCTGGCCAAGGCCGCTACCGAAGTGCCGGTTGCCTTGGACACCAAGACCCTCTCCAAAAGCCTCCAATTCGCCTTTGACCCTGCCGCACCTTTGGGCGCCCTCAACGTGGCTAATCCCCAAGCCGCCAACCTATACGCCGAAACTCAATTCGAGGTGCGCCCTCCAGTAGCCGCTCAACCGCGTCAATCCCGTGGGTATGCCGTTTCCCGCGCATACCGGAAATTGGGAGCGGATGGTGCCCTCACAGAGCCGACCGGACTCCGGGTGGGCGATCGGGTGCTGGTCACCCTGCAAATTGAGACTACGCGTCCCGGCCATTTTGTGGCCGTCGACGATCCCTTGCCGGCTTTGCTCGAAGCCATCAATCCCGAGTTCCGCACCCAAGCAAGCGGCGGCGCAGCCAGGGAGCGCAGTTGGGCTGCCGATTACCGTGAAATCCGCGCGGACCGGGTGCTCTATTTTTGCGATCATCTGCCGGCAGGCAGCTTCACCTTCCAATATCTGGCAAGGGTGCGCACCGCAGGTCGAGCGACGGCCCCGGCAACCAAGGTGGAAGAGATGTATCGACCGGAACGTTTTGGACTCAGCGCCACCACGCAGCTGGAAGCAGCCGCTCGCTAATCGTGCCGCGCCCTCGCAAGCCTTGGTTGCGCTTCCGTCGCGTCGCGTTAGCTTTTTTGCTCGCGACACTGGGCGGCGTCTTGGCCCTTCACCTCACTCCGTTCCCAGCGAGCCTGCTTGCGACCCCGGGCCGGAGCACGGAGTTCCTGGACCGGCATGGAGCGCCCCTGCGCACATTACTCGTCGATCAACGCCGGTACGCCAGGCACTGCACTCTGGCCGACATTTCCCCCCACCTCATCAACGCAACCCTTAGCGCCGAGGACCGGCGGTTCCGTTCGCATCCAGGAATTGATCCGGTGGCGGTCCTCCGTGCCCTGGGGTCGGCTCTACGCAATGGCCAGCCCACTTCGGGGGCTTCAAGCCTCACCCAACAACTGGTCAAACTCTCACGGCCCGCGAAGCCTCGCACCCTGGCCAACAAATTGGCCGAGCTCTGGCTCGCCCTCCGCGTCGAACGCACATGGGACAAAGACCGGATCCTGAGCGAATACCTCAACCGGCTTGATTACGGGAACCTCCAGATCGGGATCGCCTCGGCTTCCTTGTATTACTTCGACAAACCCGCCACGGATCTGAGTCCCGCCGAAAGCGCGCTCCTAGCCGGATTGCCCCGCGCGCCCAGCCGACTTGACCCACAAACCAATCCCACAGGCGTGATCGAGCGGCAGCGATGGGTTCTCCATCGTATGCGCGCCAATGGAGTCCTCGACAGGGCGAGCCTGGAGCGGGCTCTCGCTGAACCGGTTCGAGTGCGTCCACACATCCACGATTTTGAAGCGCCCCATTTTGTGGATCTGCTGCTTATGCGCAAAGGCTTGCTGCCAGTCCAAGGCGGCCCCGTGCGAACCACACTGGATTTGGAACTGAACCGGTTCGCCGAAACTTGCCTGACAGAAAACTTGCAGCGACTCACGGATAAACAGGCATCCGGTGCGGCGGCTGTTGTCCTCGATAACGCTACCGGCGAAGTCCTCGCCATGGCTGGATCCGGCAACTATTTCCAGGCCGGTGCAGGCCAGATCAATGGGGCATGGATGGTGCGTTCTCCGGGTTCAGCCATGAAACCCTTCACGTACCTACTAGCCCTCCAGAAAGGCTGTCAGCCGTGCACGCTCGTGCCGGACGTTCCCACAGAATTCTCCACATCCACGGGCCTCTACCGCCCAAATAACTACAACCACCGCTTCTATGGCCCAGTGAGCCTACGTTTCGCGTTGGGCAACTCTCTGAATGTCGCAGCGGTCCGCACGTTGGAACTGGCTGGGGGTCCGGCAGCCCTGCACGCTGCCATGCGCCAAGCCGGCATCACGACATTCGGGCACCCGGCTGAGTACTACGGCTTGGGCCTGACCCTGGGCAATGGCGAGGTCCGGCTTTTGGAGTTGGCAAACGCTTATGCCACTCTGGCCCGGCTCGGGGAATACCGGCCCTACCGTTTACTGATGCGTGATGGCGAATCCACGACACCGACCAGGCAGGTCTTCGACCGGGACGCCGCGTATTTGCTTGCCGACATGTTAGCCGACAACAGCGCGCGTGCCGCCTCTTTTGGTCTAAACTCCTTTTTGCGCTTCGACTTTCCGGTGGCCTGCAAAACGGGCACCAGCTCTGATTACCGCGACAACTGGACAATGGGATTCACCCGGGAATTCACGGTGGGAGTTTGGGTCGGCAATCCGGATGGGAAACCCATGCAGGGGATCACTGGAGTCACCGGGGCCGCACCGATCCTGCATGAGCTCCTTGTGTACTTGCACGAGCGCTTTGGGACTTCCTGGTTCAAGCCCCCCGAACGCGTCCAGGCCTACAACGTCGATCCCCTCACCGGCCGACTCGCTCCGCCTGGCAGCGCAGGCGCGGTGCTCGAGCGTTGCCTCGCGTCTCCTGCGCCCTCACTCGCTTCGGACTACGATCCGAGCGGCCGGGTGCGATTACCCGCCGTGTACAAGGAATGGTTGGCCAGTGCGCAGAACACCCTGGGGTCCCTCGCAATCCCTGCCGATTCCGGCACATCCCTGGAAATCCTCCGACCCAAACCCGGCACCGTGTATTACCTGGATCCGGACTTGCCGCGGGAGAGCCAGTGGATCGCGCTCAAAACCGGAGCGGACCCGGGTGCCGCAGCCAATCTGCAATGGGAATGCCCTTCGGCTCGTGTTGCTGCGGGCCCCCACGGAGCCCGGTGCCGCTTGAGCGAAGGCCGCCACACCATCACCGTGACCGACCCCTCCTCCGGGCGACAGGCCAGCACGTGGATTGTAGTCGAATCCTGGTAACCAGGGTGTCGGCCAACTTACCGAAAATAGCCACGACGCGCCGGGTGGAGACACTCAGCTTTACCACACACGAGACGTTCTTCGGCGGCCCAGTCCAAAACGCCAAGAAATTGACAATCGCCGTAGGCGATTGAGGGTCTCCGGTTTTAAAAATAGGGCCGAGCTTCCAGGACACAGAGATGACTTCCGTTTTTATCCATTGCCCCGGCGGGTTATGATCATGTGGAATCCAGTGAAAAAATAGCGGCACTACGAGGCTGGATCTGGGCAGGATCGACGCGAAGGCTCCGCCCGCGCAGCCTAGAAATACCACGAGGAACTCCGTGCCAGGCCAAGAGCGCATCGTGTAAAACCATGCGCGTTCCGGCAGCACGTGAAGGTAATACAGCGCAAAAAGGACCGACGGTGCCGCCAATGCGGCCATACCGCATCGGACGCCAAGCCGTATCTCAAACGACCGCTCGCGCAAAAGCCTGTAGGTCCATGTAAATGCCGCGAGGCTGAGAACCACTGCGCTAAGGCCAATAAAGTTCATCCGATGCGGGTAGTAAATCCGGGTTCCAAAGCATTTGGATTCCTCGGAGCTCTGCCGTGGTTAGGGAACGTCACGGAAAAAGTAAAGTGTCTGTACGGCCTCAGCGATGCGCTTCGAAAACAATAAGCACGGATTCAAGGTCGCCTGGACAGCGCCGGGCTGATCCTAGTGTAGTCCGTCACAATTAGTGCAATGTATCGACCTTTTTTCTGGCGCGCTTCACTTTTTCGAAGATGTCGGAGGCCGTTCGCTTGTAGGTCCAG
>JAYVTN010000076.1:0-5217 GCA_043788785.1 Spartobacteria bacterium
CTGGACCTACAAGCGAACGGCCTCCGACATCTTCGAAAAAGTGAAGCGCGCCAGAAAAAAGGTCGATACATTGCACTAATTGTGACGGACTACACTAGCTGAGCACGCCCTTGACGACTTCGCCCGAGACATCGGTGAGCCGATAGTCCCGCCCTTGGAAGCGGTAAGTCAACTTTGTGTGATCCAATCCCATGCAATGCAGGAGGGTGGCTTGCAGGTCGTGGACGTGGACCTTGTCTTTGGCAATGTGGTAACCGAGTTCATCGGTCTCGCCAAAGGTGATGCCGGGCTTGATGCCGCCGCCCGCCAGCCACAGCGAGAAGCAGTGGGGATGATGATCGCGGCCCAGTAACTTGCTGCCGTTGCGCTCTTCGTTCATCGGGGTGCGCCCGAATTCGCCGCCCCAGACAATGAGAGTGTCTTCGAGCATGCCGCGTTGTTTGAGATCTTTCAGAAGAGCGGCGCTGGCCCGGTCGGTTTCCTGGCATCGTTTGGGCAACGAGGTCATCAGATCGTCGGTGGGCCCGGTGCCGTGGCTGTCCCAGCCCCAATGATAGAGTTGCACAAAGCGGGTGCCGCGCTCGAGCAGCCGACGGGCGAGCAGACAGTTATTGGCGAAGGAGACCTGGCCCGGTTCGATCCCGTACATGTCCCGGATGGCTTGCGGCTCCTTATCGATGTCCATCAAATCCGGCACACTGGTCTGCATCCGGTAAGCGAGTTCATATTGGGAAATCCGAGTGAGGGTTTCCGGGTCGCCGACCTCCTTGAGCTGCATCTGGTTGAGATCATTGAGAGCATCGAGCGAACGGCGCCGGCCTGCGCTGTCCATGCCGGGCGGATTGGAGACGTAGAGCACGGGATCGCCTTTGGAACGGCATTGGACACCTTGATAGACGGTAGGCAGGAATCCGCTGCCCCAGAGCGAGGCGCCGCCGTCCGGGCTTTTGCCGCCACTGGTGAGCACGACAAAGCCGGGGAGATCTTTACCCTCGCTGCCTAGGCCGTAGGTCAGCCAGCACCCCATCCCCGGACGGCCTTGGCGGGGCGCCCCGGTGTGCATGAGCAGTTGGGCGGGCGCGTGGTTGAACTGATCGGTGAACATCGAGCGGATCAGGCAGATGTCGTCGGCTACACTGCCGATGTGCGGGACCAGATTGGACATTTCCGTTCCGCACTTCCCGTAGCGGGTGAACGGATGCGGAGTGCCCAGCATTTTTGGCACGCCTTTGATGAAGGCAAAGCGTTCCTTCTTAAAGAGCTCCTCAGGACAAGGCTGGCCGTTGAGTTCGATCAGTTTGGGTTTGTAATCGAAGAGGTCCAGCTGTGAGGGCGCCCCGGCCATGTGGATATAGATAACCCTTTTGGCTTTTGCCGGAAAATGCGGGGCTTTAGGCGCCATCGGATTGTCGCCGATAGTCGCGCCAGAACTCGATTCATGGATGAGCGACGCCAAAGCGGCGGCACCGATGCCATTGGAACAACGCCCAAAGAAAGTGCGCCGGGTGATGGCGCTGAGGCTTTGCAGATTAAACTCGCTCAGAAATGGGTTCACGGAAGTTAGCCTTTGGTGATGGTTTCATCGAGGTTTAGCAGCACATTCGAGACCACGGTCCAGGCGGCCAAGAGAGGCAGATCCGCGGTTTTTGTCGGCGGCGGGATCTCGCTGGCTGCCATTTTCAGCGCTTCGCCCGGGGCGTCATTGTAGTAGGCCAGTTCGCGCACGAAGAGCTGCACCAGACGTTGGACTTCGGCGGGTTGGGGATTGCGCCCAAGGCAACTGCGGAAGGCAAACGTGATTTGCGCCGCCAGATCGCCGGGCGCTGCGTGGATCTTGCGGGCAAAGGCCTGCGCGGCTTCGATAAAAGCAGGATCGTTGAGGGTGTTGAGGGCCTGGAGCGGGGTGTTGCTTCGATTCCTGCGCAGCACACAGAACTCGCGGCTCGGGGCGTCAAAGGAGACCATCATCGGATACGGATTGCTGCGGCGCCAGAAGGTGTAGAGACCACGGCGATATTTATCCTCGCCGACGCTGGTCTCCCATTTGTCGCCACTGTAAACAACGGCCCAAAGCCCGTCGGGCTGGGGAGGCATCACACTGGGGCCGCCCACTTTGGAGCTGAGCAGGCCGCTGATCTGCAGCGCCTGATCGCGGATCTGCTCGGCTTCGAGCCTCACCCGCGGACCGCGCGCCAAAAGCCGGTTGGCGGGGTCGGCTTGTAATCCGGCCGGGGTGACTTTCGAGCTCTGCCGGTAGGTGGCCGAGGTCACGATGAGCTTGTGAAGCGGCTTCATTTTCCAGCCTTGGTTCATGAACTCCAATGCCAGCCAATCGAGCAGTTCCGGGTGGCTGGGCGGTTCCCCTTGGTGGCCGAATTCTTCAACCGTATCGACCAGGCCTCGGCCAAAATACTGTTCCCAAAAGCGGTTGACCGCTACCCGGGCAGTGAGCGGATTCTCTTTACTGATAAGCCAGCGGGCGAATCCCAGACGGTTGAGCGGTTGATCCTTGGGGAAGGAATGGAGCGAGGCCGGTGTGCCCGGAGTGACCACTTCCGCGACGCTTAGGTACGCGCCGCGCAGATGCCGGTGGGTGACGCGGGGCACGCTCAACTCCGCCATCACGCTGGTGGTTGGAATGCTGGCAAAATATTCCTCCGCGACCTTTTTTGCTTTGGCTGCGGCGGCTTTCAACGTCCCGGCTTCCGGCACCTGTGTGCTAAAGCCCGGCGAGGCAAGGAATTCGGTGAGTGTCTTTTCGGCCGTATCGACCGCGGCGCGATGGCTGGCGACCTGCGCTTCCTGTCCGGGCGCGTACACCTTCATGGTGGGCGCCTCGTCCCGTTTGTCGCTATCGGCCGTCTGATCGAAAAAGGCCATTGCCTGATAATACTCCTTAGTCTGGAAAGGATCGTATTTGTGATTATGACACTGGGCGCATTGCATGGTGGAACCCATCCAGACCGCGAAGGAAGTATTGACGCGGTCGACCAGAGCCTCGTAGCGGAACTCTTCGTCGTCGGTGCCGTCCTCGGTGTTGGTCATGGTGTTGCGGTGGAACCCGGTGGCAACGCGCTGGGCCTGGGTTGGGTTGGGCAACAAGTCGCCGCTGATCTGTTCGATGGTGAACTGGTCAAAAGGCATGTCGGCGTTGAGGGCGTTGATCACCCAGTCGCGATAGGGCCACATCGAGCGGCGGACATCCTTTTCGTAGCCTTGGGTATCGGCGTAACGGGCCTGATCGAGCCATGGCCGGGTCCAACGCTCGCCGTATTGCGGAGAGGCAAGCAGGCGGTCCACGGCGTTCTCGTAGGCCTGCGGGGAGTGATCCCCCAAAAACGCGTCCACTTGGGCCAGCGTTGGCGGGACCCCCGTAAGGTCCAGGGAGACCCGGCGCAAGAGCGTGGCGGGATCCGCCTCGGGCGAGGGTTGCAGCTTTTCCTTTTCCAAGCGGGCCAGCACCCATTGATCCAAGCCGTTGCGCACCCAGGCCTTATTTTTTACTTCCGGCAATGGCCGGGGTTGCGGCTTCTCGTAGGCCCAATGTTTGGCGGCCTCCGCCAGAACGCCGTCGGGGATGTTTGCGCCTTGGGCGATCCAGGTCTTCAGGAGGCCAATCTGCGCGGGAGTTAGGCGCTCGCCCTTGGGCGGCATTTTCTCGTCGTTGTCGCTGCTGGTAATGCGCTGGAGCAGTAACGCCTCGCCGTCTTTGGCTGCGACCAGTGGCGGCTCCCCCGAGTCGCCCCCCTTGCCGATATCGCGCTTGCGGTCGAGCCGCAGCCCGCCTTTTTGTTTTTTCTCGCCGTGACACTCGTAGCAGCGTTTTTCAAGCAGAGGCGCAATCTGGGTTTTGAAATCAACGGGGTCTTGGGCGCTGGCAGGGTGGCTCGCCAGCCATAGCAGCAGCAGGGCGCCCCCGCGGATAGGAACGCGGATGAACGACGGCGACTTCACGGCGGGATGAAATGGAAATCGCATAGGTGCGCGTGGACCCCTCAGGGCCGCGAAGCGTGTTTGATGATGAAATCCACCACGGGAGTGGGGTCGGGCAGACCATGGGGATGATGGTCGACGCCGGGTTTGTGAATGATCTCAATCGTGCCCCCCAGCGCCTTGTAACGCTGCTCTAGGACCTCGGCATTCTCAGCGGGCGGCACCGTAGTGTCCGCATCCCCGACGACATGAATGAGTGCGACTTTCCCTTTTGCCAGCGGTTCGAGGCGGTCGATTGGGTTGCCGCCATAAGCAAGCGCCTCGGCTTCGTCCTTGAACCCGTAGCACTTGATCAGCGAGGCCCAGTCGCCCTTGCTGCCTTTGCCACTGCCCTTCCCGCCGGGCCAGCTTTTGAAATCGGCCACGGCTGCGTCTCCATAAATCACGGCAACCCGCTCGGGATGTTCCGAGGCGAAGCGATACGCGTAGAGCCCGCCGCGGCTGATCCCGATCAGCGCGGCCTTCTTGGCGAGGCCATGCGCGATGAGCAGTTCGTAGAAAGCGTTGAAATGCCTGAGCGCATCGGGAGAACCAAACGTGTTGCCGACCGCGATGTGCACGTGGTGAAAGCCGGCTGCGACCAGTTGCGGCGCGGCGCAGCGCTCGGTGAAGGCGTTGGGAAACTCCATGCACCACGACCACGGATTCCCGGGAAGGGCGACTTTGGGTTCCACCACCCACGCGCTACAACCATCGACTTGAAAGCTGTGTTGCTTGAACCCCTGCCATTGGCCGATCGTTTCGCCGGGAAAGCTGAGGGCCCCCGATTCCGTCGTGCCGGGTTCGGCCGAGGCGTGGCTACAGCAGGCGAGCGTGAAAACGGTCAGGGAGAGAACAAGGAGCTTCATGTCTGATGGGGCGATTAAGGCTGGCCGGCGCGGATGACGACAGGAGCCGCTCCCCCATTGTCATCCGTCCTTCCAAATGCAGGTCCCATTGTGCCCCGAGGTTCTCTGGATAGCAAGAATCGCCCCCCTCCCGGCCCACCCATTTTCACGGCCGGTATCATTTGAGAGCGCAACCGATGGCAGGTGCCAGCGGCGCAATCTGTGGCATCCCCTGTGGCATGGGCTTCCAGCCCATGGACCAACGCCCTGTCGGAACGTAGTGTAGTCCGCCGCAATAAGTGGCAAGTTCACGCCGGAGCGTAGAAAGATATTAGCCCGGCGGCGGGGCTTTGCGATCCCATCAGAAAAGATGTAGACAAATGGTGGCAGCCCGAAA
>JAYVTN010000077.1:0-2859 GCA_043788785.1 Spartobacteria bacterium
CGCGCTCCCCGGGCGGACACATCTTCACGATCTTGGGGTCGAACCGGCCAAGGACATCGACCAGATCGGTCTGGGCGGCCATGACGGTCTCGATGTCCTTATAGACTCCCGGAACTTCGTCCAGGCCTGCCGAAAGAAGTTCCACTCCGGCCTGGGCGAGCTGCTTCTTGACCGCGCTCCACGTGAAGGACTGCATCGCCTTGGTGCGGCTCATCACACGGCCCGCCCCGTGGGAGGCGCTGTGCAGGGAGGCGGCCAACCCTTTGCCTCGGACCACATACCCGGGGGTTGCCATGGAACCGGGGATGATTCCCAGCACGCCTGCGCCAGCGGGTGTCGCCCCCTTGCGGTGGACGATCACCTCGCGCGGGCTCCCATCGATCTCATGGGTCTCTTTCCATGCAAAATTGTGGTGGTTCTCGATGTCCACGACCAGCGCGGCCCCGAGCTTGCGCCCGATGTGACGATGGATAAGCGCGTGGTTGGCCGCCGCATACCGGCCCATGAGGTTCATCGCGGCCCAGTACTCCTGGCCGTCAGCCTCTTCCAGGGAGAGCCACGCGAGGTGCTTGAGTTCCTTGGGAAGATGCTCGTGAAGGGCCATCGCGCGCCGGCTATAATGGTCGCACACCTGTGCCCCCGTACCCCGGGAGCCTGAATGGCTCAGCAGCGCAAGGTATTCGCCCGGTTCCAGCCCAAGTCCGATCGCCTGGTCCGGGTTTGGCGCGAACGAACCAAACTCGACAAAATGGTTGCCTGAGCCGCTGGTGCCCAATTGCCTCCAAGCCTTGTCATGCAAGCGTTCTGTAATGGGGGATACGCTCCAGTCCTCATCCATGACGTCATGGTCGCGGCGCTGCTTGAATTCGCAGCCCATCCCGAAGCGGGTCTCGCTCTCAAGGAGATTTGCGAGCCGGTCCCGTTGGCCTGGGATCATGTTGGCTTTGCAGTCATAAACGGTGAGTTTCATGCGGCACGCGATGTCAACGCCAACTGCGTAAGGAATCACGGCATTGTCGGTTGCAAGGACGCCACCAATGGGCAGGCCGTAACCCACGTGGGCATCGGGCATCAAAGCCCCCGCGACTGCCACCGGAAGCGCACACGCATTAGCCATCTGCTTGACTGCTTCTGGATCCAGACCCTCCCCCCACTGACGCCAAGGCGCGAGCGCCGTACGCGCCTTGAATGCAGGACTCTCCAGGGCCCGGGCCAGCGGGGCACGCATCGCGTCGCCAAGGAAAGCTGAGGGGTTCGCGACAAGGGCCCTGAGCTCGGACTCCAGTTGGGCTCCGTCGTTGCCGGCTGCAACGAATTTATGGATGAACTCCAGGGCGAGCCGAAGGGGCTCCCCCAAGGGCACGCCTATGCGGACTAGGTCTTTGGCATTCATGATATTTTCGGATTCTGCACGCGATCTGACTTCAACCATCGATCTCGCTCACGCCGTGTCCCGGATTCGTCATGAGGCGCTTCGCGTGTCAGGAGCGCGAGCTTTCTATCCACCCCCCAGCGGTAGCCAGAAATCTTCCCATCCCCCCGTACCACCCGATGGCATGGAATAGCGACCGCTAGCGCGTTTGCGCCACAGGCTTGAGCGACGGCTCGGACTGCCTTGGGTAAACCAAGACGCGTGGCAATGTCGCCATAGGTTTCGGTGGTTCCCGCTGGGATCTCCCGCAGGGCTTGCCAGACCCTCTGCTGAAATGCGGTCCCCCGTAAATCCAGGGGCAGATCCACTCCTATGTTTGGGGCCTCGATCAAACCGATGACCTGGGCCACCAGGGATTCGATTCTTTCATCGCAGCCAACCAGCTCGGCCCGCGCAAACCGATTTTGAAGATCTTCGGCTAATGCTTTGGGGTCATCTCCCATGAGAATGGCACACACGCCCTTTTGCGATTCAGCCACCAGGATCGAGCCAAGCGAGCAGGAGCCGAGTGCGAACCGGATCGTCTCGTTGATTCCGACGTTTTTGTAGTTCATGGGTGTCCTGCTAACGGTGTCTGGGGAATGGGTCTCGGATTGCTAGGTCGGGAACTCACCAATTGGGCTGTAGTCAAAGACCGTTTTGCTGTAAGATTTGTTTGGAACTTCTTTCCCTGTGATGGGGTGGGGTTTGGTGGTCGCGCCATCCCAGATCGTGACGACCACACGAGCAGTCTATCGGTTTCACCCGACTGGGCCGCCCGCCCCCATTATTATCGCTCATCTTCCCTGCGGCAAAAGGCTTCGGCTTATGGGGTGATTTCCTTGAAGCAACGATAGCCGTTCAAATCCTAATAAACCTCCGGAAGTAGTCCCGCTGCGCGCTTGGCGTGCCAGCTTGAGTGGATTCCTTCGGGATGTGTGTTGCCGGGAGGTGGATTGGCAGTGAGATCCGGGAGGTCGGATGGAAACCCCATTTCTTCAACGAAAAGTGGCCAATCGTTAACGGCCAGACTGGCGAGGATTCCAAGTTTTTTTCGCCGCATTTCCACAAGCCGGTCATCATCCAACTCCAAGGTTTCAATGAGACGCTCGCCTTCGACATTGAGCGCTTCGACCGAGCCGTCGTCGTGAAATTGAAGGCATTGGTCCAGTGCCACCCGGCATGGATCTGGGAGAAGCGCCGTGCCCTTGAGGTTGTTGCACGGAGGACAGAGATACAAAAGGTTGTTGTAATCGGCTGCCAGATCTGGGCGAAACTTTTGCGGAATGCAGTGGTCGATCTGAAATCCACGGCGCATATCCACCCACCTTTCGCGGATCAGGCAATAGACACAACGGAAGCTAAACTCGTCGCGCAGCCAGGGCCGATACTTCGCGTAGTCCTGCCAACCGCGGGGACCATGGCGACGGAGGTGCTGCCCCTCGGGA
>JAYVTN010000078.1:0-6049 GCA_043788785.1 Spartobacteria bacterium
GCCCACCAGGCGTTCCTCTTCCAGGACGCCCAGAAGGAGGAGTTCGCGCGCCTTGTACTCGGGCACTGCACTTGCTTATTGGGTGGAGTCGGCCTCTAAAAAAAGCCGGCGACGGGCCTTCCCGTCACCGGCTCGTTAAACTGCAGAAGGAGTCTAAACGGCTTTTTCTCCAGTCTCCTCGGTCCGGATCCGGACGGCTTCGTCCACTCCAGAGATGAAGATCTTGCCATCTCCGATTTTGCCGGTCTTGGCAGCCTTGAGGATGGCGCTTGTGGCCGCTTCCACTAAGGCATCCCCCAGAACCACTTCGATTTTGATTTTGGGCAAAAAGTCCACCGTGTACTCACTGCCACGGTAGATTTCGGTGTGACCTTTTTGTCGGCCAAACCCTTTGACCTCGCTCACCGTCATCCCTTCAATGCCGAGATCGGCTAGGGCGTCTTTGACTTCCTCCAGTTTGAAGGGCTTAATGATGGCTTCGATTTTTTTCATGGTGTTGATTTTTATTATGCAACATTCCCCGACCTTCTCGCCAAACCAATAACGGTCCGGCCGGGGTTTGTAGCGGATTTTATGGCTGGCAAGTTAGAGAACGTAGCCTTCTTCGCCGTGTTCGCTCACATCCAGGCCGGCGGATTCGATTTCTGGAGTCGGCCGCAGACCGATGAGAAGTTTAACTGCGTAAGCGATGATAACGGTTGCAACGACGGAGAGCAACAAGGTCAGGCCCACGGCCTTGAGTTGTGCGCCGACCAGACTGCCTTCAGCTACCAGCTTGGCCAGACCGTTTTTGGCGGCGTATGCGTTAGCTTCGAGCAAGTTAGGATTCACTTTGTTATTGGCAAGCAACCCGGTGAGGATAGCTCCCATGGTGCCGCCCACCGCGTGAACGCCGAAGGTATCCAAGGCGTCGTCATAACCAATGGCACCCTTGAGGTAAACCACCGCGAGGAAGGGCACAACAGCAGCCAACACTCCGATGGTCATGGCCCCCGTAGAGCTCACAAATCCGCAGGCAGGCGTGATGACCACCAGGCCCGCAACGATTCCCGAGCAGAAGCCCAGGACGGAGGGGTGCCCCTTGAAAACCCACTCCATCATCGCCCACACGAAACCCGCGGTCGCCGCCGCCAACGTGGTTGTCGTGAATGCCGCCGCGGCGACACCGTCGGCCGCCAGGGCCGAACCGGCATTGAACCCGTACCAGCCTACCCAGAGCATCCCAGTGCCCACGGCGCAGAGGACCATGCTGTGAGGGGCCATCTTGTCTTTGCCGAAGCCCAAGCGCTTGCCCAGGATCAAACACAGGATCAAGGCCGACCATCCCGAGGTCATGTGCACGACCGTTCCACCCGCGAAATCGATTGCAGGAATCGCAGCGTCCCCGTTCCAGACCCCGTTCATCAACCCTGTGGAGCCCCACACCATGTGGGCCATCGGGAAGTATACGAGAACCATCCAGAGCGCGATAAACACTAAGATGGCGGAAAATTTCATGCGCTCAGCAACGGCACCCACGATCAGGGCCGGGGTGATGATTGCGAACATGAGCTGGTACATTGAGAACACGTTCTGGCTCACCCAATAGCAGTAGTTGGTGTTCGGTGCGGACGTGACGTCCTTCATAAACAGGAACTCCGTGCCACCCAGGAAGGGGTTCGCGAAACTGGCACCGAATACAAAGCTATACCCGAAGGCCCACCACATGATGGCCACCATGCCGGAGCAGGCCAAACATTGGGCGAAAACGCTCAGCACGTTCTTGCGGCGTACCAAACCACCGTAGAAGAGCGCGAGGCCGGGCAAGGTCATGAAGAGCACCAGGGCGGAGCTGGTCATGAGCCACGCATTGTGTCCGGGACCGCCAACCCCCACGGAGAGGGTGGTCAAGCCTTCGGGCGTTTTGCCGTCCTTGTCCTTAAGGGAGGCGGTGGGATCGGTATTTTGGATGTACGCCTCCAAGCCGGCGATCCGCTGTTCAAGTGAGGGAGTCGGGACAGCTGCTGGAGCGGCTGCTGGAGCGCTCACTGCCGGTGCTGGCTCCTGTGCCCTGAGTGTCGAGCCCATGGGCGCCAGGGACAGCAGGGCTGTCAAGGCAAGGCCTAGTAGTTGCATTCGTTTCATTGATTATTTTATGGGTTGGTTGTTTTTGATCTCGACCAGCGCAGGGGTGGAACCGTGGGCGCAAGGCTTGTCTGCGGGCCTATAGCAACCGATGTGCCAAAGCTGCGCCGGACTCAGTTTTTTATGGGGGCGCTGGGGAGAATGTCGTTTGCCGCCGCGAGGGGGGTGGCCCATTAGCTGCGCGAAAAACACCAATCCCGGGGCGTGTGCCTAAAAAGCGGCAGTTCCCTGGACGCCCTGGACGGCGTCGAATCGATGGAGGGGGGGACGGGTTCCGACCTAGGGACGGGTACTTTTGACATGGACCCGCCAAACTGGGGGACGGGTACTTTTGACACGGACCCGGCAAACTGGGGGACGGGTACTTTTGAGATGGACCCGCCGGACACGATGGACGGCAGGGCCGCCGCCTCTTGGGCCCCGCTCTCGGGTTCGCCTGCATCCACGGCCCCCTCTTACGGGGCAGAGCTCCCGGCCTTGACCCGTTGCACGGCAAAGAAGCGCTGGTAAAGAAAGGAGGCCACCATCGCAATAACGGCCACGATCATGAGCGCCCCCACGCGGTAAAGTTGACCAAGCCGCGCCAGGTCATGAAGGAAGAGCTTCAAAAGGGTGATCCCCAAGAGCCCGATCCCGGCGTACCGCACGGGTGCCAGTTTGCGCTGAATGCCAATCCCCATCAACAGGAGTGCAAACAATGCCCACGCAATGCTGTAGGACATGTCGCGAGCCAGATTCCCGCTGAACTGGAAAGTCACGAACGGGGTGCCCGGGGCCGCGAAGAAGTCGGCGATCTCCAGGTTGACCAGCAAGAAGGCAAGCACAGTGCCCAAGGTTGCCAGCAATTCGGGAAGGCTCACGCGCCAGGGTCGATTGCGCGGAGGTGCCAGCAGCCGGGCCGCGGCGAACAGGCAGAGGGTCACCAGGCCGTAGCTGTAAAGATACCAATTGAGCACCGGGATAGCCCCGCGTTCGTGGTAGCTGAGAACCTCGGGATTGAGCCCCAACCGGATGAACGCCGCCAGCAGCAAACCCGTACCCACCAATGGCAAACCCGGGTGCGGGACCCGGTGGAAAAGCCAGCAGAGAGCGACGCCTTCGAGCGCCCATCCGACGGTGATCCATTCGCGCTCAAACTGGATGGGAAATATCAAGGTGGTGAAAAGCAGGGCGACTCCCCCAAACCACGCCAGCCGAGCTTGGCCCGTCCGGTCCTGGGGCGCGCCTTGCCGAGCCAGCCAGAGGGTTGCTGCCAGAGCCGGAAGCGCAAACGTGGCCGGTAATAGCCCCATTGCCGGGTTTGGGTAAGCCGATTTGATCGCCCGATACACCAGATCAAATTGCAACGGGCCCGCCAGCGCTGCGGCAGCCCACGGCAGCCCCCGGGAAGCCCAGTGTTTGCGGAAAACAAAGGGGTAAACGCTGAAGACGCCATAGATCACCACGTACCAGACCAAAGGGACCACCGCGTGGACGGGGTCGAAGAGGAGATCCTCCCAGACCCGTTCCAGAGCATACGTGGAAATTAATCCAACCAGCGCTAACGAGGCAATGGACATCAATCGCGAGACACCGAGCAATAGGACGATCAGTAACAGCGCCAACCCAAACACGGGCGACGGATTGACCAGGGGCAATTTGGCGCTGGCCATGATCAGGAGCAGAAACGGCAACGCCACCGAGCACGCCGGCAAGACTGCTGCCACTGCGGCGGGGTTCTCCAAAACTCCCAGCCCCGGCATGTGTTTTGCCATTCGTCGGGTCGCCCACAGGCTGGCCAACATGAAAAAGATGGCAAAGAATCCCAGCATGCCCAGGAAAGTAGGGAAGCCGATCAGCGAGGAAGGGATTCCCATCAGGAACGCGCCGGTGAGGACCAATGTGAGCACCAGAACCGCAAGGATGGGCATTAAGAGGCCTGAAAGTGCAGCCAGCAGGACCGCCAATACGTCCACGATCAGGATGAAGGGCCACACGAGGAAGGACAACCCGCTGGGGTGGACCAATGGCACCAGGGTGAGCAATAATGCCATCGGCGGGAAAAGCTGGCTCCACCACGGCACCGAGGTGGCGCCCCGGATCCGGGCCGAAACCAGGGGCCAGACCGCGTGCAACAGGGTGAAGCACAGATAGATGCCCAACGCGGCATTGAGCAGGCCCGGTTTGAGGAAAATCGTCGTCCACGCCGCCAAAAGCGCGAATACGGCTACCCCGATGGCGGGTTGTGCCGCGCCTTGGCGAGAATCGACCCACACCAGCGCCAGGACGATGAGGTCCAGGATGCCCACATAACCGAACAGCGCCCAAGGCCGGTTTCCGATGGTCGGGCATGACAGGAAATAGAAAGCGAAAGCGATCCCGACCCCAGCCAACCCGAGCACCGGGCGTGAGAGGCCGTGACTGGACTCCCCCTGTCGACGCGCCCACTCCACCCCGCCCAGGAACAAAGCCGCAAACCCCGAAAATACCACCATCGGCACCCAGAGGTGGCCCGCTTCGAAATACCGGCCTGCCACAAAGAAATTCGCGGCCCAGCCGATCTGCAGGATGGCGGTACAAGCCGCCCCCAGCGGAGCTAGATAGAACCAGCGTTTGCGTACAGCGATGGCCAATAAGCCAGTATCCAGGAGCGCGATATAGGCGAACAGTCCGCCGGGATTATCCTGATGTGTGGACAAGAGAAGCGGGGTGAGGAACCCACCCAGGATGCCCAGCACAGCGATGACTTGGGCATTCATGGCTACTGCCAGCACGAAAGCCACCGCCGTGATCAGGCTCATCAGGAGCAGGGTGGGGATGATCCCAAAGAACGCGAAATGATAGTAGCCGCGGCAGGCAAAGGTGACGGCATAGAGCACCAGCACTCCCGTGGCACAGAGCGTCTGCGAAGTGGCCGCATACGCCTTCTTTTTCAAACGCACGCCCCCCGCCAGCAGACCCAGGCCCATGACAAAACCCATCGCTACGCGGGCAGCTGGAGGGATCCAATTGTTTTCAAATGAGTATTTAACAAAGAACGCCATGCCCAGGAACAGGGCCACGCCGCCGACCCAAGCAAAGAGCTTGGCCCCGAGGAATTGCTCCCAGTCAATTCCTGCGGCAGGGGCTTCCGGGTGCGGGCTCGCCCCCGTGGCATGGGTTTCCGGCCCAGGGTCCCGCCCTCCGCTTTCCGCTGCGTCCGGCCCGAACTCTACGGGGACGTGGGCAGGGGCGCCCTGGTTCCCGCGTTCCCGCGCCGCCAAGCCGATCCCTTCCAGAGCTTGGCCATGGCCTCCTCTCCAAGAGCCCTCCAGACCAGGGTCCCCAGAGCCCACAGAACCAGAACCCTCAGATTGGGGCATCGGGGGAGGCACGCTCCCCAGGGCCGCTTCTTGGATCCCGGGCCCGGCCGGGCGTTGTGGCTGGAGCGCCTCGGTTACCATCAGGGCTGGTCGAACCCCCATGGGCTCTCCGTCGGGCGCCCTGGCAACTCGCTCACGCAACCCCTTCAATTCCCGTTCCAAAAACCGGAATCGCTCCTGGAGATTCGCGACATCGGACCGGGCGGCGTGAGCCATCCACAGCGCCACAAGACAGAGAAGGAGGAGGAAAGGTAACATTGCTTAACAGGGCGGATACCCGCAGCCACAACCCCTACTGACTCTATCACGGGAGAGGAAGGCCCGAATCTGCACCCATTCCCCTGAAGGGTGCACCTCTGGAATGGCTCCTTGGAGGCCGTGCAGACGCCCCAGGGCGCTGATTTTTTCCGCTTGGCTGTTGCAAAGTCTCTTACGGCTGGTATTTGAGACAACCATGTCTAAACAAGACCCTACCCCTCCAGCCCAGCCCCAGCATTCTATCCAGGTCCGTTACGAGGATTTCACAGCCCGCTATTCCAACCATGCTTTGGTGAGTGTTGGCGCGGAAGAAGTCTATCTGGATT